>JAZOMM010000079.1:0-20568 GCA_045653965.1 Christensenellaceae bacterium
GGTGCGTTGCTGACAACATTAGAAAGGGCGCTGCAACTAATACTATTCAAATTGCTGAAAAGGCAATTGAAATGGGTGCAGTTAAAGACCAATTAAACTAACTTTTAGGAGTTAAAAATGAACAAGACTATTTTTAAGGGAACTTGTACTGCTGCCATCACTCCTTTTACACCTGATGGCATTGATTACAAGGCGTTTGAAAAACAAATAGAATATCAAATTGCAAATGAGATTGATGCTTTGACAATTCTTGGCACAACGGGTGAAACACCTACTATTACCGATAGCGAATACGATAGAATTGCAAAGTTTGCTTATGACACGATTGCAGGCAGAGTTAAGTTTATCTTAGGCTCTGGAAGCAACTGCACTAAAAAGGCAATTGAAAAGAGCCAATTTGCACAAAAAGTTGGTGCTGACGGCTTGCTTGTTGTTACTCCTTATTACAATAAGTGCACACAAAAAGGTTTAGTTAAATATTATAACGATGTTTGCGACAACGTTGATATTCCTGTTCTATGCTATAACGTTCCTGCAAGAACGGGCGTTAACATTTTGCCAACAACTATGGCTGAAATTGCTGAACATAAAAATATCGGTGGTATCAAAGAAGCGTGTGGCAATATGGAACAAATTTGCGAAACTGCACGCCTTATCCGTGGCAAAACTGCACTTTATTCTGGCGATGACAACCTTAACCTTGCTATGATGAGTATCGGTTCTATGGGGCTCATCTCGGTTGCTTCTAACATTGCTCCAAAAGAAGTTGGCGATGTTGCAAGACTTTATTTTGCAGGCAAAAATAAGGAAGCATATGAACTTCAAGAAAGACTTTTGCCACTTATTGACATTATGTTCTGTGAAGTTAACCCTATCCCTGTAAAAAAGGCTGTTGAACTTATCGGACTTGGAACGGGTATCGTTCGTGCTCCACTAACTGAACTCGAGCCTGAACATACTGAAGAAATGAAAAAGATTCTTGTTGATTTTGGTTTTTCTATTAAGGAGTAAGATATGATAAATATTTTAATTAGTGGTGCTAATGGTAGAATGGGAAAAAAGGTGTTTGAATCTTGCAAACTTAACCAAAATGTTAAGGCTGTTTGTGGCGTTGATATCGCCCAAAATTGCTTTGATAAAGACTTCCCTATTTACGATGCTTTTGATAAAGTTACACAAAGCGTTGATGTTGTTATCGACTTTTCTGCACCATCTAACCTTGATAATATATTAACTTTTTGCTTGGCTAAAAATATCCCTGCCGTTTTATGTGCAACTGGATATTCACCTGAGCAAATTGAAAAAGTTAATGAATATAGCAAAAAATTGCCACTTTTCCGTTCTGGAAATATGTCGCTAGGCGTTAATGCTCTTATCGACCTTGTTAAAAAGGCAACAGCATCACTTGGCGAATTTGATATTGAAATTATTGAAAAACATCACAACCAAAAGGTTGATGCTCCAAGTGGCACGGCGCTTATGCTTGCCGATGCTGTTAAGAGCGTTGATGATGATAAATTTTATACTTATGGCAGAAATGGTATTGTTGGCAAGCGTGACAAAAATGAAATTGGTATTCACGCTGTGCGTGGCGGTGGTATCGTTGGCGAACATCAAGTTATTTTCGCTTCTAACTTTGAAACGATTACACTAACCCACCAAGCAACCGATAGAAGCGTGTTTGCTGATGGTGCTGTTAAGGCTGCTCAGTTCATCGTTAATATGCCTAATGGCTTATACAACATGAGCGATGTTATTAATCAAAAATAAAATGCTTGAAAATAACTTAAAGCAAATTTTTGCTGATATTTCTAATGGTAATAATTTAGGCGAACCTATAACTCTTGTGGGTGCAACTAAAATGGTTGATGTTGACACCATAAATAAGGCTGTTGATTTAGGCTTAAAGGTCGTTGCCGAAAATAAGGTTCAAGAATTTAACTTAAAACACTCTAGTATCGTTGGCGCTAAACAACATTTTATAGGGCATTTACAAACTAATAAAGTTAAGTATTTAGTTGGAAAGGTTGACCTTATTCAGTCTGTTGATAGCGATAAACTTGCCTCAGAGATTGATAGAGTTGCCAGAAATAGAAATTTAGTGCAAAACATTTTAATAGAAGTAAATATCGGTGGCGAACTTTCTAAAAGTGGCTTTACTTTGGAAAAGGCGTTTGATAGCGTTGTTGAGATTTCTAACAAATATTCTAATATTTGCGTTAAAGGACTTATGGCAATGCTCCCCCACACCGATGACCAAAGTTTGCTTGAAAATTTATGCCAAAAAATGCGTGGTCTTTATGACAAACTTAAAGAAAACGGCTTTGATTTACAATATTTGTCAATGGGTATGTCAAACGATTATAAGGTTGCCATTAAAAATGGTAGCAATATGATAAGACTTGGCTCTAGCATTTTTGGAAAAAGAAATTATTTAGATATAAAGGAAGAAACAAATGGGTGTATTTGATTTGTTTGGTAGAGAACCAAAAACTAAAAACGATCGTTCTACAATAAACAACTTAAGCACGGAAATTAACGATAAAACAGGTCCTGTGGCTGTGTTTAGCCCTTCGGCTTTTAGTGATGTTGAAAACATTATAGATGCCATGAAAATAGGCAAAAATGCCGTTGTTCATTTGTCCGAACTCAAAACCGAAACAGCCCTTAGGGTTTTAGATGTCCTTTCGGGCGCTATCTATGCTCTTGGTGGTGGCGTTTATGAAATGAGTAAAAACGTGTTTATGTTTTCCCCTTCCGGCGTTGAAGTAAAATAATTTTATAACTAAAAAATAAAGACATAGCAAATCGCTATGTCTTTTTTTGTTTTTTATTTACTTGTTTCTTACATAAAAGTCGTAAAGTTCTTCAGTTGCAAAGTGAATTTTTGTTAAGTTATTCTTTGCCGTTTTTAAGAACATAAAATAGGTTGTTTTATCGGTTGCAATATCTATTGCATCGCCACGTCCTAAAAAGTCATATTCTACATGCACCGAATACATTGATGAAACAGGTTTGTTTACGCTAAATTCTTGTCCATTAACCGTTCCAGAAATTGTAAAGCCTTCTTTATTATGTACTAAGTGTGCCTCGCCAACAGGGATACAACCTGTTTTTGATGAATAATAGTCTTCTACCCTAACTTCATCTTCAAAGTGATAAGTGCCACCTTGAACTTCTTTCCTAACTTCTTCTCTTTCCCAATTATACCAATCTGGAATATGAGAAAAGCCTTTGTCGGTATTTAATCCTTTAAGCCTACTCAAAGTGTCCATTTCCCACTTAGCGCCACAGGCTTCGCACCAAAGATGTATTCCACTGCTATTCATCATGAATTCTTTTCCACAATGTGGGCATTTATAAAGTATTTTATAAAGTCCATCAGCCCTTTGTTTACATTTGGTGTACAAGTTGTTTTCTACCTGCCACTTATATTCATCTTTAACAAATGCCTGTTCGATTTTTGCCTGAATTTCTTCAGCCGTCATTTGTTTTAGTTGCTCTTTTGTAAAAAGCATATAGATATTTGCTTCTTGGCGAATTTTTCTATAAGGGTGTTTGCTCCATTGTGGTGAATTTATAAAGTTACCATTACTCATACACATAACAACAGGCACGTCTGCAAGTTTACAGAATTTACCAAGCGCCCCGTCTAACCTTTCGTTTATGCCTGCAAACTCAAACCTTGCTTCTGGAAAGATTGTGCAAGTGTGCTTTAACTTCTTCAAGTAATATAGCATATGCTTTGCCGTTACAATGTCATGCGTGAATTTACGCTTTGGCATTCCACCTATGCCACCCATAAGCCAATCGCCACGCCTAAATTCTTCAACCGACATAACCCAGCCTGTTGTCCTTGGCATTATTCCCCTTACTATTTGTGGAAAATCCATAAACGAAGCGTGCGTTGCGAGTATTAGGTATGGCCCTTTTATCTTTTTAACTTCTTTTTGAACTTTTACTTTGCCTTTATTAAACCATAAATAAAATGGCGCTGCCACAAATTCGACAATCTTTAAATACCACTTAGGTTTAATTGGCTTTTTATTCATATTAAATCTTGCTTGCTTATCTTTTATTTGCTTACTTTTCATACCTATATTTTACCATATTTTGTTTTATTTTGCAAGTAAATTGTTGTAATGTCAACAATTTAATTTAAAATAATATGCAGTTCTATTTATTAGGACTGCATATCTTTTGTTTTTATAAGTTTGCTATAAAAATTATAGCATATTTACAATGAATTAGTTATTATCTAACATTTAGCGCTTCATAAGTTTTGTCTAATGATGCGAGTTTTTCTGAGAAAAGTTTCATTTCATCTTCTGGAAGTGGAAGTTCAACAATTTCTTGAAGTCCGTTTCCACCAACCTTGCAAAGAACGCCTGTGCAAAGATTTTTAGCACCATATTCGCCATCGAGATATGTTGCAAGTGGAAGAATTGTTTGTGTGTCAGCAACAAGAGCCTTAACTAATTGAACTGTTGATGCTGCGATTGCATAGAAAGTTGCACCCTTTGCTTTAATAACTTTAGAGCCTGCTGCAACCATGCCCTTATAGATATTTTCAAGTTCTGTTTCAAGGTTTTCTTTATCAACACCCATAATCTTTGTGCAGTATTCTCTAATAGGCATACCACAAACTGTGCAAAGACTCCATGGAGCCATACAAGCATCACCATGTTCGCCAAGAACATATGCTGTTACATTTGATGCATCAACTTTGCAATATTCAGCAACTGCTTGTTGTAAACGATTTGAGTCAAGAAGTGTGCCTGTGCCGATAACTTGATTTTTGCTTAAGCCTGTATCGTGCATAACTACATATGTTAATACGTCAACAGGGTTACTTACTACGACATAAAGTGCATCTGGTGCAATCTTAGCAACGTCTTTAATAACGCTCTTTAAGATGCCAATGTTGATAGCAGCAAGGTCAAGTCTTGTTTGACCAGGTTTTCTGCCCACACCAAAAGTGATAATAACGATGTCTGAACCAGCAACGTCACTATATTCGCCACTCCAAATTTTGCAAGCTGGAACACATGCTGCACATTGTGCGATGTCAAGTGCTTCGCCTTCTGCTTTTTCTTTGTTGATATCAACAAGAAGTATTTCTGATGCAACACGTTGAAGTGTTAACGCATAAGCAATTGTTGCAGCTACATTGCCTGCACGTAGTATTGAAATCTTTCTCTTTTTTTGAATCATTGTAATTCTTCTCCAACATAATTTTCATTAGTATATATAATACTATTTAAATTCAAAATAATCAACCATTTAATAGTCGTTTTTTAAATTATTTACATTTATTGGGTTAAATATCAAAATCAAAGGATAATCTTGTTTGAACGTTAGGTCTAACTAAGCCATTTGCAATTTCTTGATGTAAAGGGTGCTTTTGATATTCTTTTAGTGCCTTTTCATCTCTAAATGTTGAATCCATCATAATATCGCCTGATGAACTTTCTAATTTTTCGGTTAAAATTTTCATCTCTATCAATCCATCAATCTTGCCTTCAAGACCTTCTAGTGCAACCTTTATATCACTTGCCAACTTGCTTTTATCTATTATTTCTTCTTTTAATTTCCAAATTATCATATGTTTAACCATAAATTCACCTCGAACAATAATCTGTTATATTATAACAATAGGCACAATTATTGTCAATATAAATCTTGTAAATTAGACTTCTTTTTCAGCAATATCTTTTGCTATATCATAAATGTTACCAGCACCTAAAAACACTGCCTTTTTCACACCATTACTTAAAGCCCTTAAAAGCCTTTCTAAACCCTGCTTACTCGAAGCATAATAAACTTGTTTATCACCCATATTTTCGCCTTTAGTTAACTTGTTAAAAAGGGTTTTTGCACTACCTTTTACATCATACTTTTCTCGTGCTGGATAACTCTTATATATTATGAGTGGCGAGCAGTTTTTTAAGCAATTTATAAACTCATTCATAAGCAACTTTGTTCGTGAATAGGTATGTGGTTGAAATATGGTTATATACCTTTCGTTTTTTTGATTATAAGTTGATAGCATTGCACCTATTTCTTTTGGATGGTGGGCATAGTCACAATAAAAATCTATGCCGAAAGTTTTGCCTATAAACTCATTTCTTCGCTTTACCCCAGAAAAACTTTCAAGTGAACTTTTTACTATATTAAACGGCACTTTTAATTGTTTGGCAACTGCCACAACCGAAAGAGCATTGTATATGTTATGCTCGCCTTCTAAACCCAGCCTTATTCTCCCCAAACGCCTTCCACACGAATAAACTGTAAATGAATAACCTTTGCCGTTATACGCCACGTTTTTTGCCACGAAATTAGCCGCGTTTTCTTTTGCAAATGTTATTGTAGTTGTTGTACAGATATCTTTTGCCATTTTGTCATCGACATTTATTATGGAAATGCTATTTTTACTAAACTCATAAAACGCTTTTGCCGTATGCTCAATGGTACAATAAGTATCTAAGTGGTCGTTATCAATGTTTAATATAATGGCAATCTTTGGTTTTAGGTCTAAAAAGTTCTTTTGATATTCGCACGCTTCGGCAACTATTATATCGCCAGAGCCACTTATATAATTGCCAAACTTTTTATCACTGCCACCCAAAAATATTGTTGGGCTTAAATTTGCACATATTAACATATTTGCAATCATAGCCGTTGTGGTCGTTTTGCCATGACTTCCACTTATGGCGATAGATGTTTTATATCTATCCATAATTTGCCCGAGAAGTTCGCTTCTCTTTATCAATGGGATATTGTTTTTAATTGCAAAACATAGTTCAGGATTGTCTTTGCTAATTGCCGATGTATAAACTACAGCATCTGCCCCTATAACATTTTTCGCATCATGTTTATCATAAATTTTTATGCCAAGTTTTTTTAATTCTTTGGTATTATTTTCCAAAACATCACTGCCACTAACTAAATAACCTTGTGAACTTAAGTGCTTTGCCAAAGCACTCATGTTTACTCCACCAATGCCAATAAAATGAACTTTTTTAATTTTTTGAGACTCGCTATATATATTCATATTAAAAATTATGAAAAATAGGCATTTTTTATTACTTTTTTATTAAAAAATGCAACTTTTTTTAAAAAAACTATTGAAAAGTGACAAAAAATATGATAGAATATATTTAATGTAAGATAGGAAGGTAAAATATGAATATTACAGATGTTAGAGTGCGCATTGTCAAGAAAGATGACAGCAAACTTAAAGGCGTAGCATCAATCACTTTTGATGATTGCTTTGTTATTCACGATATCAAAGTAATCGAAGGTAGCGAAGGATATTTTATTGCAATGCCATCAAGAAAAACTGCTGATGGCGAATACAAAGATATCGCTCACCCAATCAAAACTGAAACAAGAGAACTTTTAATTAAAGCAATCTTGACTGCTTTTGAAGAAGAAAAAGCAAAACCTGCTGAATAATTTAATACCACTACACCTTTAAAACAAGACTCTACCGAAAAAATATTTTTTTCGGTGGTTTTTTGTTGTCTAAATAATTTTACAAAGCGGTTTGTTTGGCTTGTGCCCCACTTTTTTTTAATTAGTTTGAATATAATTTAAAACTAAAAACGGAAGACATTTTTGCCTTCCGTTTTTTTCTTTTTTTGTTTGTTAACTAAAAATTATTCACCCTTAAATGGTAATAAGTCAACAAGTCTTGCACGTTTGATAGCAGTTGCTAAAACTCTTTGGTGTTTAGCACATACGCCTGTCATACGTCTTGGGAGAATTTTACCACCTTCTGTAATGTACTTTTTCAAAGTGTTGATATCTTTATAATCGATTGCTTCAACTTTGTTTTGACAGAAAGCACAAACTTTCTTGCGTGGAATTCTCTTAACAAATTTTTTACCTTCTTTTGGTTGTGCTTCTACAGCAACATTCATATTTGTATTTTCTTCCATTTTTAAACTCCTTAAATATGCTTGTGGAACTTCTTAAAATGGCAATTGATTATCGTCAATAGCCTCAAGTTCAGGGCGTTCTCTTTTTGATGAGATTACAGGTGCATCATCTTCACCTTGACTACCCTTTGGTGTTAAAAATTCCACTTCGTTTGCAACGATGTCAGTTACATTTCTCTTAATACCATCTTTATCTTCATAAGAGCGTGTTTGTAAACTGCCAACTACTGCGACTTTGTTACCTTTTTTCAAATATTTACCACAATTTTCTGCCCTTCCACGCCATACAGTTATATTGAAAAAATCTACATCACGTGAACCATCAGCATTTGCATAATCTCTTGATACTGCTATGCTAAATCTACATACAGAAACCCCACTTGGTGTTTCTGATAATTCTGGGTCTCTTGTTAAATTTCCTACTAAGATAACCTTGTTCATAATCTTTCTCCTAATTAGATTTTGGTAATCAATCTTCTTATGATACCATCTGTAATGCCTACAATACGTTTGAGTTCCACAACGAGCGTTGGTTCTGCTTCAAATGTGGTCAAAACATAATAACCTTCAGATTTGTAGTTGATTGGGTATTGCAATTTCTTGTTACCCCAACGGTCTGTTTTTTCAACCTTACCATTGCTACTTACCAAATCTTCGATTTTCTTGATTATCCCTTCTTTTGCTTCGTCTGTAAGTGAAGCATCTAGGATATAGAGCATCTCATATTTTGTCATATTTTTTTACCTCCCGGACTTATTCGGCTTGCCACAAGGCAAGCAAGGTTTTTTGATTTTTCTATAATTAATATAGAATAACTTTCATTATAATATCAAATATTTATTATTTTGTCAACGATTTTTATCATATCTTGAAATTATTGATAAAGTTTATTTAATTAAAATATTTGACCGTTTGCCACTTGTTGCAACGTTTTTGTGTAAACAGATGTAATTGCACTTGACAATATTCCCGCATCTACTAATTGTCTTATAGTAGCATTTGTAATTTTGTTTGTTATACCTGAGCCGTTTGTCAATGTGTTTAAAGTTGCACTGCCTATAGCATATTTTTGTGCACAACCTAACGCTTTTGAATCGGTTGTTTCAATGCCTTCGCTATCAAAACACAAGAGTAGCCATATACCTGAGTTTTTGCTTATTTCGTATGTGCCGTTTGCATCAAGGATATATGCTTTTTCTTGTTCATCGTATCTATACGCTGGAGCCGTGCTTCCTGGTTTTCTTTCAACAAAGCAGTTTTGTCCGTAAATATCGTATAGTGATAATCCATCAATAGCAGAACCTAAGCCACCGATTGTTGCACCGCTTTCTATAAGTTTTTTCAAAATAACATTATTGCTTTCTGGCATTACTGTGTTCAAATGAATTTTACTTGCATCAAAGTTTGCAAAATCACTTATCTTAATAACACCTGCATCTTTGCCTGTAACGTCAACCAAAATGTTATATAAGCCCGCGTTTTCACTAACAGGTAAAATCGTGCTTAAATTTACAAGGTCAATATTGAAGTTAGAAAGGTTGCTTACATTTAACAATGATGCTTTTGATGCAAGTTCGTTATTGTCGGTAGGATTTATAAGTTCAATGCCTGATGCTTGCAACAATATGCTGTATAACTGAGCGTTTCCATTTTTACCTGTGGTAAATGGCATAATATCTGTTAAAGTTATGTAACTAAACACGCTAGATGTGATGTGCTTAATTGTTAAATCATCTTGAGTTAAGGCTTTTTCGCCCTCTCCTAATGATGCGTTAACTGCATGTAATATTATATCGAGCGTTGCATCATCACCTAAAACCTTTTTAAGTGGTAAGTTGTCAAATTTTATACCATTTGACAAATGACCTAACGTTAAGTTTTCAGATTGAACTGCGTTGCCGTTTTCATCAACAATTATTTCAGCGAACAAATCTAACGCATTATTGTCTAGGAATTTGCTAAGTTTGATGCCATCAAAGTTAATGTTATTCAAATTAGCAATTACTAAATCTTCTGCTGGGATAGCGTTGCCATCTTCATCAACAATCATAGAGCCGATGAGTTCTAATGTGTCATCATCTAAGAATTTGCTAAGTTTAATGCCATCAAAGTTCATGTTGTCGCTATTTAAGTGTGCAATTGTTAAGTCTTCTGCTGAAATAGCGTTGCCATTTTCATCAACAATCATAGAGCCGATGAGTTCTAATGTGTCACTATCTAAGAACTTACTAAGTTTAATGCCATCATAGTCCATGTTGTTCAAGTGAGCAATTACTAAATCTCCTGCTGGGATAGCGTTGCCATCTTCATCAACAATCATAGAGCCGATAAGTTCTAATGTATCGTTATCTAAGAACTCGCTGAGTTTAATGTTATCAAAGTTTATGTTATCAGCATTTAAGTGAGCAATTGTTAATTCTTCTACTGGGATAGCGTTGCCATCTTCATCAACAAACATTGAGCCGATAAGTTCTAATGTATCATCATCTAAGAATTTGCTGAGTTTAATGCCATCAAAGTTCATGTTGTCGCTATTTAAGTGACCTATTGTCAAATCTTCTGCTGGGATAGCATTGCCGTCACTATCAACAATCATAGAGCCGATAAGTTCTAATGTATCGTTATCTAAGAACTTGCTGAGTTTAATGTTATCAAATTTGATGTTATCAGCATTTAAGTGAGCAATTGTCAAGTCTTCTGCTAAAATAGCGTTGCCATCTTCATCGACAAACAATGAGCCAATGAGTTCCAATGTATCATCATCTAAGAATTTGCTAAGTTTGATACCACCAAAATTCATGTTTTCGCTCTTGATATGTGCGATTGTTAAATCCTCAACAGCAATAGCGTTACCATCGTCATCAACGAGCATTGAACTTAAGAATTCCAAGGTGTCATTATCTAAGAATTTATTAAGTTTTAAGCCGTTTAAGTTAAAGTCACTGCCATTTAAATGTGCCAAAGTTAAATCTTCAGCATCAACAGGATTACCCTCACTATCAACAATTATTGAACCAAGCATTTCTAATGTATCATCATTTAAGAAGTTGCTAAGTTTGAAGTTATCAAAATTAAGGTTTTCAGAAGTTAAGTGACCGATTGTGATTTCTTCTGGTGCAATTGCATTGCCTTCGCTATCTACTATAATTGAACTAATGAGTTCAAAGGTTTCATCATCTAAGAAGCCTTGAAGTTTTAAGCCGTTTATATCAAGATTTTCTGCTGTTAAGTGGCCGATTGTGATTTCTTCTATTGGTATTGGGTTACCTTCGCTATCTACAATTATAGAACCGAACAAGTCTAATACTTCGTCGTTACCTTCTAAGAAACTTCCAATCTTCAAGCCGTTTATATTGAGATTATCTGCCGTTAAGTGACCGATTGTGATTTCTTCTGGTGCGATAGCATTGCCTTCGCTATCAACAATTATAGAGCCAAGTAATTCTAATACTTCATCATTACCCTCTAAGAAACTTCCAATCTTTAAGCCGTTTACATTGAGATTATCTGCTGTTAAGTGGCCGATTGTGATATCTTCAGGTGCGACAGGGTTGCCATCCTTATCAACAACGATAGAGCCGAGTAATTCTAATACTTCATCATTGCCTTCTAAGAAACTTCCAATCTTTAAGCCGTCTATAGTAATTCCACCGTTCATCAAATGACCGATTGTGATGTCTTCTGGCGCAATTGGGTTGCCTTCTTCATCAGTAACAATTGAACTGATGAGTTCTAACATTTCTTTATCTTCTATGAATTTGCCGAGTTTTAAGCCATCTACAGTAATGTTGCCACTCATAAAGTGACCAACTGTTAAATCTTCTGGCGCAACTGGGTTGCCTTCTTCGTCAACTATGATTGAACCAATAAGTTCCAACATTTCTTCATCTTCAATGAATTTGCCGAGTTTTAAGCCATCAACAGCAATGTTACCATTCATAAAGTGACCGACTGTCAAATCTTCTGGTGCAACTGGGTTACCTTCTTCATCAGTAACGATTGAACTGATGAGTTCAAGCGTTTCTTTGTTATCTATGAATTTGCCGAGTTTTAAGCCATCTATAGAGATTTTACCACTCATAAAATGACCTACTGTTAAATCTTCTGGCGCAACTGGGTTGCCTTCTTCATCAGTAACGATTGAACTGATGAGTTCTAACATTTCTTTATCTTCTAAAACACTTGAAAGTTTAAAGTTGTCTATTTTTATATTGCCACCCATTAAATGACCGATTGTGATTTCTTCTGGAGCAATAGCGTTGCCGTCTTTATCTTGAACTAAAGAACTGATTAGTTCTAATGTGCTTTGTTCTGTTATAAAGTTGCTGATAAGCAAACCTTCAAAAGCAATTCCACCTTGCAAGTGTGCAAGTGAAAGTGTGTCATATGTTGGTTTTTCTCCATCGGTTTTTACAATAGAACAAAGTATATCGTACATCAACTTGGTGTCATCGTTATATTCACCTAAAATGCTAGAAAGCAAAATATCTTCTGCCTTAAAGTTTTCAAGGTCCGAAATGTTTTTTCCATCTAAAATTTCACCTAAGAAACTATCTTCAAAGCCAGCACCACCACCGAAAGAACCTATGATATTTGTCAACTCTAATCTGCCAATACTTTCATCAAGCAAATCAACAACATCTAAAATAGGAACTCTTGCAAGGTTTGCAAAATAAATTGTTTCGCCGTTATAACCATCAACAACATGACCATTGTCATCGAACACTCTAACATATTCGCCACCACCTGCTGACATTAAAACATTGCCACTACCAACGCCTGCTTTATAGTAATATAATTTAGGGTTATACGCAAATTCACCTTTATCATTTTTAGAGATAACGCCACCTGTTGTTGCTGGCAAATCTTTAGTTTCAACTTCTTTCCACTCACTAAAGATATCAAGTTTAGCAAAGTCGCCAAGCATATCTACCCCACCAACGCTATCTAGGGTTGCAACAACTTTTATGCAAGATTGAATTTCTGTTGTAAAGTTATTGTCAAACTTTAACGTTTTCATTTTGTCAACATCAATCTCAACATATTTGTCAAGGTCTGCACCCTTTACAAAATCATCAAGTGCATCTGCTATAAATGGAAAGTCTGTCATATCATAAGTTTGAGCATCCATAATTGCATCAAGAATGCTCTTTGAAGATATTTCTTTGCTTACCACTTCCCCCGTATCGCCAACATATGTACTAATTGGAACAAATTTAACGCCAACAAATATTGCCGATATTAAAAGAACGAATGCTGAAATTAAACCTGTAAGCCACAACAAAAAGTTTTTTAAGCCACGACATCTATAACTTCTAAGCGCTGCTTTAATCTTGCGCTCTTTTCTTATTTGTTTGACTTCTTCCTTTGTATACTTTCTCCTTGCCATTTTTAACTTCCTCCTTAATCAAGTCAAATCAAGGCTTGATTATAATTTCAATTAATTATATCATTTATTTATATCATTTTTGCTTTGCAATATGTTTTTTTGCAAGCAACATAAGATTTTCTTTATTGTTTTTTTGTGGATTTAACACTGCATAATCAAATAGTGACTTTAATTCTTTGCCTATCCACCTATCCTTGTATCCTAAAGAAATTAAATCTTGCGCTGTGATGTTTAATTCCTTAAGATTAAACGGAGTTTTTTCTTCTATCATTTTGTCATAGATTTTTTTCCATTTAACAATGGTTGGTGCAACGCTTTCTATCTCTAAACTTGCTCTAAAGTCTGCCTGTTTAACCCAACGCAGTTCATCAAGCCTATCTTGATGCTTAACCAAAAATCTTCTAACCTTGTTTTCGCTCATAGAACAATCTAAATCAACCATATGCTCTCTAACCAAAAACTTAACTTGCTCGATAGTGGCATTATCGGCTTTTAACCTTTTTAAAACTACTTCGGCAATCCTTTCCCCTTCGGAAAAGTGATGATAATAATATCCATCTCTTAAAAAGCAAAACGGCTTGCCTATATCGTGGAATAATGCACCAAGCCTTATTGATGGGCGTGAATATAATACCGTTCTTATGCTATGCTCTAAAACATCATACTTATGAAAGTCTGCCCTTTGCGCCATGCCACGACCTTCTGTAAGTTCGGGTAAAATCTTATCTAAAACTCTTGTGTGGTCTAAAATTTTTAGTGCATTATAGTGACCAATAGGGTCAGAAAAAGGATACTTTTTATCAGCAACAAGAATCATTTTAAGTTCATTAAAAATGCGTTCTGGCGATATATCTAAAATATTGTCAGCATATTTTTTTGCCGACTTTAATGTTTCATAAGTAGGCTTAAAATTAAGTTCCCCAGAAAACCTTGCAAGGCGCATAAGCCTAAGTCCATCAAAACCAAAAACTTTATCTGGCTCACACACAGTTGAAAGAATTTTATTGTTTATGTCTTGCACCCCACCTAAAGGGTCAACAAATTCATCTTTTTGAACGTGATAATAGATTGCATTGCACTTAAAATCCCTTCTTAGTGCATCTTCGCCCAAATCTTCGGTAAACTCGCTTATCTCAGGCGTGTGTTCTCCACCCACGTATTTATCACGGCGAAAAGCCGTGTATTCATAATGGTGTTCACCATAAGAAAACATAACCGTGCCCGTTCTTGGATAGGTTGCACTTTCCTTTATGCCAAACTCGTTTAATGCTTTTATAAAGTCAGCAGTTGGAATTGCACCAGCAAGGTCTATGTCGTTTGAAAGCGAGCCGTCAATAAGAAAGTTCCTGACAGCGCCACCAACAACATATATAGGCTTTGGCATTGTTTTTGCCAAATTTATGAAATTTTTTGGTAAAATATTTTTCATAATAAAAATATTATATCATAAAAACTTGTATTTTTCATCATTTTATAGTAAAATTTATAATGAAATTTAAAAAAAGGACAAAAAATGTTAGATTTTATTATAAATCCTATCGCCGGTGGAAAGCACGGCAAGAAAATTAAAAAGGTTGCAAATTTTATTGAAGGATATTTAACCGAAAAAAACATATCTTTCCGTTTACACTTTACAACTTATAAAGGTCATGCAAAACAACTTACCGAAAAGTTGATAAGTGAACACGCAACCGATATTATAGTTGTTGGTGGGGACGGCACTTTGCACGAAGTGGTAAATGGCTTTACCGATTTTAATGTTAATCTTGGTTTAGTGCCTTGTGGAACAGGTAACGACTTTGCTTCAGCACTCGGCATACCTTTAGACCCACAAAAAGCACTTGATATTATATTAGACCAAAAACCTAAGTTTATAGATTTTATGCAACTTCCTACAGTTAGGGGCATAAACATAGTGGGCACAGGTATTGACGTTGACGTTCTTAAAAGATATGAAAAACTTAAAAGAAAAAACAAATTCAACTACACCACTTGTTTAATAAAAACACTTTTTAGTTTTGATTACACCGATTTTACTGCTAAAATAGACGACAAAAAAATTCCTTATCGCTCTTTTATCGCTTGCATTGCAAACGGAAGCGTGTATGGTGGTGGAATACCTATCTGCCCTATCGCAAATCCAACAGATAACAAACTTAACTTTGTTGCTGTAAAATCAATGTCAAAACTTAAAATTATCGGGGCTTTTCTTAAACTAAAAAAAGGCAAAATTTTATCTTTAAAAGAAGCAGAACACTTTGAGTGCCAAAATGTTGAAATTATAACCGACAAGCCTTGCACGATAAACGTTGACGGCGAACTTTATGAAAATATGCCGTTTAGCGTGAAAATTGTATCTAACAAACTAAAAATGTATAGAAATTAATTTTTACATATAAAACTTAAAGGGACAGTAATTTTTACTGCCCCTTTTTTTTGTGTTTTGTTATTAAATTTTATTCAAGCCCAACTATCATGTAGTCAAAGTTATCAAACTCAACGGTTATCTTATCGCCGTCAACGAGATTTACCTTTTCGCCTGTCATCTTGTTTGTTGCAGTCTTATACTTTTTAGCAAATGTAATTTCTGTTTTGCCTGTTGGTGCTTTTTTAAAGTTAGCGATAACTGCAAGGATTTTTCCGTTAAATTCATAATAACTTACCTTAACGTCTTCGTTTGAAGATTTAACATCGTTATTGAAGAAAGGCTTAAACTCTGCTTTAGATACAGGAAGTTCATCGTATATATCCCAAATCTTTGAAACTTCTTTTAGATTTGCTATACTGTTGTTTGCCCTTGGCAATACGTTAAACGCAACGATTGTTGATAGCGATTGATGGAATGTCCAAAGCGTTGGATTTGTATATGCAACATATGAGATAGGCACACCTGCCGTTTTACCTGTGTATAATGAACGGAAGTGACCTTCTGGAACACTGTCCAATGTACCTTTAACTAAGAATGGTTGAATAACTTCGCCATCATATAAACCATCAGCAAATGCTAGTGTTGGTGCTGGGAATGTCATGCCTGTGTGGGCATTGATTGTGCCACCACGGCTATGAACAACTTCGTGAAGTTTTTCAATAAACGCACGTCTACGCCATACATCGTATGTTGGGCGAACTTTGCCATCCTTATCGATATAACCACATCCGTGTTCTAAGTTCATGCAACCTGTAATTGCAAAAGTTCCGTCCACATAAACGCCGTCAAAGTGATATTCATCCATAAGTCTGCCGATGCCTTCAAGGAATACTTCACTATAATCTGAAGCATAGCATACACTATAGTCTCTTTGATAAGGCGTTCTTGCATAAGTACACTTCCAAAGTTCATAGTGAGTTGTTGAGTAACGCTTTTTATATTTATACAAGAATTTTTTGTTAAATAGTGGTGATAAAGATGAAATTTCATATCCAAAATAAGGAATAATTCTAATTCCGTTAGAATGTGCGATTTCAATAAGTTTTTTAAGCCTTTCTGATGTTTTGTCAGTTAACCTAAAACTATTTTGCATATCATTCCAAAGTTCGTGAACGTATAAAATTTTAATGCCTGCATTTTTAAGTGCCTCGATTAAAGTTTCATCATTACCTTCTTCATATGGTGCATCGAGAGCAACATTAGACTTGTCTGCAGTGCTTACTTGACCTGCGTGATAACTTCTTTCAAAATAGTTGTTTGATATATAAGGCTTAACAGGTGTTGCTTGCATACCAAATTCAAAGTTAATAGGGAACAAATATCCACCGTTTGAACCACCCTTGTCTATCCAGTCAAGGTGTTCTTCGTCTAAGAAACGAACTTTTAAAAGAACATAATCTTCTTTATTATGAACTTCTATAACTCTGTTTGGAAGGAAATATCTCCAGCCTTCATCACTTTCAAAGAACACTGACATACCGATATCATCGTTACCAAGATATACGTTTTGCTTAAATGGTGCAACCAAACTTTGGCTAGGAACATAGCCGAGGCCATGAAGTGATGGAGTTCCCGTTGTTGTTGGCTGGCCGTTGATTTTAATTTCGCCAAATGGATAAAGTTGATACATCTTAGCACTTTCTTTCTTAAATGGAATTTCAAGATAGAGTTCGTTAAGCACTAAGTTTTCAGTCATGGCTGCAGTTTTTGGCAAAAGTTTTGCATTACACTTAACGCAACCATCATAGAATATTTGCATTGATGTGTTGAGAACAAGTTCTCTAAACTTTGTTGTTTGAACAAAAGTTCTTGACTTGCCGTCACTATCAACCATTTCAAAATTTTCGCAAGCCTCCCATTCGATAGGTTTGCCAAAACAAGTACCTACAAGACGCATAGGTCCTGCAAGAATTTCTTGTCCACCAGAAATTATTGAAGAAAAAAACGGAGCATCTGAAATAGTATATTTTCTATTCCAAACCGATGCTTCATAAGTGTTACCAGACCTTTTACTTTCTACTGGCGATAAACCAGGTACTGTGATATTACTTTGCATAATATTCTCCTTTGGTTATCTTTTATTTTTGCTATTTATTTTATTATAAAATAACCACTTGAAATTATTATGCCATACCTAGAAAAATAAGTCAATAGTAAAACCGATAATTTTTTATTTTTTTTAATATTTATATTAGTTTTTATAAATGCTAAGTTTTTGGTAAATGCCCTTTACTTTTTTGCATATAAATGTTATAATGTGTTTTATCTAAAAATAATATTTTTTGACCAATAACACAAATATTCCTATAAAGAGAGCAAGAAATGAAACTTTTAAAAACAATTAAAGAAACAACTTTATCTTCACTGCCACTTGCAATAATTGTTGCTATTTGTCTTGCTTTATTCCCTTTTAGCGACCCAAATCTTTATAGCAAAATTTTGGTGGGGTATTTTTCGGTTATTGTTGGTCAAGCACTTTTTCTTGTCGGTTTAGACTCTAGTATTTTGCCTATTGGAAATATGCTTGGCACTTCTTTTTCTAAATATAATAAACTATTCTTTGTGTTATCTTTTGGTTTTTTATTTGGACTTTTATCAACGGTTGCAGAACCTGCCCTTTCGGTGCTTGCTAGACAAGTGACTGTTATCCTTCCTATCGTTAGCAACACTTTGTTTATTTGGATTACAGGCACGGGTATAGGCATTGGCGTTGCACTTGCCCTTGTTAGAATGATTAAAAATCTAAATATCAAACTTGTGTTTGGTTTTCTTTATATAATAGTGTTTATACTTGTTATATTTGCGCCACCTGAATTTATTTCACTTGCTTTTGACGGTAGTGGTGCAACCACTGGCGATGTTTCTGTGCCTTTTATTTTGGCGCTTGGAATTGGCATTTCTTCTACCTTTTCTAAAAGCAAGAAAAACGATGAATCGTTTGGTATTATAGGTATTGCTTCGGTTGGCCCTATAATCACCGTTTTAATATATGGCATTATCGTTAAGTCTATTAACGGTGGTATCCCCCCTGCAAACGAATATATTATCAAAACGGGATTTGCTCTCGGTGATATCGTATTGGCTAATCTCTTAGACGTTGCCTTGGCAGTATTACCTATCGTGCTTATTTCAGTGCCAATACTTTTATTTATTATTAAACTTCCTAAGCGTGAGTTTTGGCGTTTGATGGTGGGTGTTATCCCTGTTTATTTTGGACTTTTAATATTCCTATCAGGCATAGATTATGGTTTTGGGTTTGTTGGTCAATATTTAGGTAAGGTATTTTTTGATTCTTCTAAGCCAGACTTCTTCCCTTATCTTCTTCTATTAGTAGGTTTTATTCTAGGCGCTGCAATAACAATATCCGAACCAGCAGTTATAGTGCTTGGCTCTCAAATAGAAGATATAACCAATGGTCATATCAAAAAGACAACTATTATTGTAACGCTTGCTATAGGCATTGGCTTTGCATCTTTACTTTCGGTGCTTAAAATTTTAACTCAAATTAACATACTTTACTTTTTAGTGCCATTATACGTTATTGCTCTCGTTATGATGAAGTTTACACCAAAACTTTTCGTTGGGCTTGCTTTTGACTCTGGTGGCGTTACAGGTGGTGCGCTTACTTCTGCCTTTTTAACTCCACTAACGCTTAGCATTGCTCAGTCGGTGGCAACCCTTTCAAACAGCACTATGTCTATACTGACAAACGGATTTGGTATAATATCTTTTATTTCGGTTACACCACTTATTGCTATTCAAGCACTTGGTATAATATATGATATTCGCTCTAAGAAGGCGAGCAAAGAACTTGCTCAAGAATCGTTTGATGACCTTATGCGATTTGTTGATGAAGACTCTAAAAAACAAACGAATAATTCTGGGGCAAGAAAAGTGAGGATAAGATTATGGAAGAAAAAATGATGAACGGCTTGCAATATTTTGTTATTATTGGAAGCACAAAACTTAGAGATAAGTTTAGCGCCCTTCTAAAAGAAAACGGCGCACACTCTATAGATACAATTTATGGGCGTGGCTCGGTTGGAAAAAGCATTTTAGCACAGGCGTTCGGGCTTGATGCCGAACAGAAAAAGGCCATTATTTCTTGCCTTTTGCCTACGGAAAATGCTAAAACTGTTATTGATATTTTGTATAATGATTACAAGTTCAAAAAATTAAACACCGGTATTGCTTTTAGCGTGCCTATCCAAAAACTATTATTTTAATTTAAGGAGAAACTTATGAAAGAATTAAAGGTTTTATATATTATTGTTAATGCTGGCTATGCCACCGAAATAGTTGATATCGCAAGAGCAAACGGCTCTACTGGTGCAACCATATTAAACGCAAGGGGCTCTGTTCCTAACCCACAAACTATTTTTGGAATTACCATTGACCCTGAAAAAGAAATAGTTTTGACAATTGCAGAAAAAGATATCGCTAAAAAAATTATGGAAAGTGTAAAAGAAAAGGCTGGCGTTGGCACGCCTGCCCATGCAATTTCTTTTTATATGCCTGTTGAAATGTCAACGCTTGATTTTGAAAAAATAGAAGACTAATTTGTAATTAAAAACGCTATTTTCAATTTGCTCTAAACGCTAACTTTTTTGGTTGGCGTTTTTCTTTTTTAATCGTTTTATAATTGTATAAAAAGTAATTATTAAGGGTACAATCTTGTTAGTTAAAAGATGTTTTTAACCCAATTCAGCCTTAAATACATATAATGAATTGGGAATTACTTTTGATAGACTTGGAGACATTATGATAAAACGAGGAGAACTTTATTATGCAGACCTTAGCCCTGTTGT
>JAZOMM010000080.1:0-2024 GCA_045653965.1 Christensenellaceae bacterium
TGCTCTAACCTTTTCTTTAAGCCCTCGGCTTGCATATTAAGTATAAGTTCTGCTCTATTGTCAAGCGACTTATCATCGCTTGGAACAAATGGCAATGGCTTAAATTTTCTATCGAGCCTATCGCAATTATTTTCAGCAGAAAATTCTACTATTATATAATCTTCATCGTGGCTTATATTTCTAAATGCTTTAGCCCTTTCGTTTGAAATAAAATCAACATCAATATCGCTGAGTATCATATCTTTATCAAAGATTTTAGAATTTGCAAGCACATTTGATTTTTCTGCGATAATTTTTTGCCCACCATATACGCAGTCGGTTGTAGATTCGCCATAAGATGCATTGCACATTACATAAGCACACGAAAGTTTTTCTGCCTGTGCCTTAACCGATAATAGTCTTAGTTCTTCCGAACCAACGCTTTCGCAAAAAGCACTTAAGTTTACTATAATGTTTGCACCAGCAAGTGCGTGGCTGATTGATGGACTAAGTGGACTTAGTAAATCTGAGCCAAGTTCAGCACTTACTGTAAACTTTGCGTTTTCTTTGTTTTTGAATATAATTTTGTTGCCAAATGGAATAGTTTGACCAAGCAAAGTTATTTGAGAATTTTTATCTGGACATTTAGAAAAATTATAGCCTTCGCCACCGAACTTTTGTGGAACTATACCTAAAATTTTGCCGTTTGAAATTGCAACTGCCGTGTTATAAATTCTATTTTGGTGTTTTATTGGTGCACCAACAAAAATCAAAGCATTAATTCTAGAAGAATATTTTACAATTTCATCAATAGCATTAACCACACCATCAAGCAAAACTTCACTCTCAAAAAGGTTAAAGCAAGTGCTTGCCGATAAGTTCAGTTCAGGAAAAACTATAAGTTCAGCCCCTTTATCATAAGCATCTTGTATGGCATTAATAGTTGAATTTAAGTTAAACTCTACATCAGCAACCTTTATTTGTGGCGAACATAGTGCCGTTTTTATAAATCCGTGTTTCATAAACTACCACCTTAAATATGTTAATTTTAAGTTTTGAATTTTGCACTTTTTGTTAATTTTTGCAAAATTTTACTTTTTTATATTTCTATTTTAACCCATTTTTTAAGATTTTGCAATAATTTTTAAAATAAAAAATGGCAAAATTTTGATTTTTTGCCATTTTTGTTGTTTTTTTGTTGTTAAAATTTAAGCATCGTATCCGTTTGGATTTTTTGTTTGCCAATTCATAGCATCACGGCACATATCGTCAAGAGTTTTTTCAGCCTTAAAGCCTAACACTTCGTATGCTTTTGTTGGGTCTGCATAACACTCGTCAATATCGCCTGGGCGACGTGGCATAATTTTATATGGAATAGGCTTTCCACAAACCTTTTCAAACGCCTTAACCATATCAAGAACGCTATAACCTGTGCCTGTGCCTAAGTTTACGATAACTAAGCCTGGGTTTTCTGCAAGTTTATTTACTGCAAGAACGTGTCCCCTTGCAAGGTCAACAACGTGAATAAAGTCTCTTACACCTGTTCCATCGTGAGTATTATAATCGTTACCAAATACGCCAAGATATTCTCTCTTTCCTACAGCAACTTGAGTGATGTATGGGCAAAGGTTGTTTGGAATACCTTTAGGGTCTTCACCAATGAGTCCTGATTCGTGTGCACCAACAGGGTTAAAGTATCTAAGTATTGCAATGTTAAATGAATTGTCAGAAGCATACAAGTCTTTAAGCATATATTCGATAAAGAGTTTTGTGCTTCCATAAGGGTTAGACGTTGAAAGTGGGAAGTCTTCTCTAATAGGAACGCTTTCTGGCTTGCCATAAACTGTTGCTGATGATGAGAAAACCAAGTTTTTAACGCCATGGTCACGCATTGCAAATGCTAAAATCAAAAGACCTTCGATGTTGTTTTCATAATATTCGAGTGGCTTTGCAACCGATTCGCCAACTGCCTTTAAGCCAGCAAAGTTGATAACTGAGTCAATTTTATTTTCTGTAAAGATTTTATCTAAGATTTTTCTATCACG
>JAZOMM010000081.1:0-2651 GCA_045653965.1 Christensenellaceae bacterium
GAGTTCTTAAAAAGTTGCACCCCTTATGAATTTACCGAAGAAGATTTAATGGCTATAAACAAACTCGTTGATGAAAAATATTCAAAATACGAGTGGAATATAGGTCGTTCACCTGTAGGTACAAACATTTTTACCGACAAGTTTGATTTTGGAATTTTTACCCTTTCATTTTCAACAAAAAACGGTATGGTGTGTGATGTCCAAATTTTCGGTGACTTTTTTGAGAAAAAACCTGCAAGCGAATTTGCTAAATCCTTAAACGGCATAAAGTTTAGCAAAACTGATTTTGAAAAAGCGTTTAGTAATATCGGCGACTAGATAAATGGCGCTAGTGCTAAAGGAATCGTGGATAAAATTTTTGAGTAATAACTTTTTGTTTGAAATAAAAAAGGGAAAAATAGAAAAATCTATCTTTGCCCACTAACATCAACATTTATTTTGACATTTAATTTAGATAAGAAATTGTCTTTATATTGGCTGTATTTGCTATAGTTATAGCGATACAGCTTTTCTTTTATTTTAAGAAAATCGCAACCCGAAGAAACTGATTTATTTACTAAACTAATAATGTTATTAGTAAGCATTTGTTTTGTCTTTTCAATAAGTGGTTTTGGGAGTGGCGTGTTTGAAGAAAGCGAATCTTTAGTATCGGTTGAAAATACATCACTAACTTTACAAAAAATTGATAGACAAAAGTTTAAGTCAATGCCGTTATCAGTTGCTTTTGCTTTTACAGAGTGGCTATCGTTCATGATAGTAAGCAAATAATTGCACTCTTTATCGTTTAGTGGCACATTGTTTACGGCAAGGCTGGTTCCACTAATGCTTTCATTAAAAGCATTAAAGGTAACCGTTTCTTCTGGCGTCAATTCTCCGACCTTTTTTCCTTTGAAGAATAATGCAGTTGTTCTTGCATCAAAAAGGTTGTTAGACTGAGTGTTAGCGCCTTGACTTTTTTGGTCCCCACCACTAGAAGCACCACTACCCCCACCACTAGACGAACTATTGTCACTTTTTTGACCTTCACTTCCACTTCCGTTATCGGCACTTATAACCTTGATTAAAGGCATGTATCCCGACTGATTTTTGGAGTAATATCCCGAAACAAAGGTCTTTATATCGGTGGGCGCAACATCGTTATCAAATTGTGTGGCTTTAAGAAGTATTTTTTGCACTGCAAAAGAAGAAATGTTATCAAGTGGTGTAGAAAGGGATAAAAGTTCCTTTGCTGTCTTTTCCGAAAGAGCAACGAGTGCAGAGTCTTGAAGCCTTAGTGTTTTTGCAAAGTAATCAAGCAGGTTTACAACATTTTCATTTGCTAAACTATTTCCCAAAATTATAAGGTTGCAAAAGGCAAGTTTAGGAAACCACCCAGAAACATCGCCCATTTCCTTTAACGCCTCGCCAATAGTTTTGCCCTTGCTACTAAGTTGTGCCTTTTGGTTTTCGGTGTTTGTGTCGGTGGCTTCTGGCACGGCAACTTGTGCAGTTAAAATATATTCATCTTGCTCTTTGTCAATGGCAATAGCCGTTATAATAGATGTTTTTTCCACATCGATTAGCCCAAAGTTATTAGAAAAAAACAAAGTGAGAAGTATTGACACGCTAAGTAGTAGTGCCTTAGCTCTCTTTAATCGCATATTTATTCCTCCTTAAAGTAATTAATGAAATTATTACAGGAACAATGTTCCCAAAAACAAAAAAGTAAATGGCAAAATAACTTGTCATAAAAAGTTCAATGCTAACAAAAAACTGATAAAAGAAAAGGGTTATAATCAGTTGAACAGCCACCACTATTACAGGGGAAAGCCAAATTATTTTTATAGAAAATATATAGTCTAGTAGTTTGCTTGAAAAATAAATAGGAAGACAAAGTGCAAACATATTAGAAAATAAAATCATAAATATGCCTATATAGTCAAACCTTCCAAGGTTGTTTATAACGGTGGTGTACTTAGAAATTTCGGTTAAAGCAAACCTTTGTCTAAAGGCAATGGAAGTAAAAATCGCATAGAAAATAATCATAAACAATAGCACCATAACAGCACCTAAAAGGTATGACAAAAAGATTTTTAAGGAAGAGCCTTTTTCCCACTTAAACTGACCAATAAGAAGCAAAATAAACACGCTATCGCCAAACCAATTAAACGATGCTATACTGCCACGAGCAATGTTTTTTATGCCACTAGCACCTATTGGCAGTATTGCCGAAAAATCTGCGTTAGATAAAGATAGCACGATAAGTGTTATAAAACCGTTTAAGGTTACCCCCCATAAGATATCAGCAAGCCTACCAAGCACTCTAATCCTTTTAAAGCACATATAAAAGGCAAGAACAAATAGTGGCAAAAAGTAAAACACATTAGGCGTTAGAGTGTATAGGGTGAACTCAACATAGTCCTTTTGTTCGTTTAGTGGCAAAATTGCCTTTGACATAAAATAGATAAGGTATAAAAAAGCAATTATTTTAGCGCCCTTTTTCCCAAAAATATCTTCTAAAATTTCAAAGAAAGTCTTATCTGTCTTTTTGCAAACATAAAGGATAGGAATAAGCGTAATAAAGTCAATGGCAAGGCTAAGTAGAACTGAAATCCACAAGTCTTCGCCCGAATATCTAGTAATTATACTTGGCAAACTGAAAAATTTAGTTA
>JAZOMM010000082.1:0-2459 GCA_045653965.1 Christensenellaceae bacterium
CAAAGGAGATGTCAAGATAGATAAGAAAATTGCCGATTTTACTTTAGAGAAAAGGCAAATTCTATTTTTGCACGGATATTTATCAAGTGGGCAAAGTTTTTTTAATCAAATTTGCCATTTTTCAAGGGATTTTGAAGTTTATGCACCAGACCTAGTTGGGTTTGGGAATAATCAAAATATGCCATACCCTTATTCGCTTGACGATTATATCGATAGCGTTAATAAGTATATGGAAGAAAACCAGATTGTTAACCCTTTTATAGTTTGCCACTCTTTTGGTGGAAGAATTGCAATAAAAGGGTTGGCGACAAAAAGGCTTAAGGCAAAAAAACTCGTGCTGACAGGTTCGGCTGGGTTAAAGCCAAAATGGACACTAAAAAAAGGGGTAAAGAAAACTTGTTTTTCTATCCTTAAAAAGTTTATAAATAAAGAAAAGTTGACAAGGTTTTATTCTAAAGATTACCTAAGTTTAAACCAAACAATGCAAGGTAGTTTTATAAAAATTGTTAACGAACATTTAGATGACTATTTGCCACTAATAGATACCAAAACGCTTATTATAAACGGCAAGTTAGATAAAGAAACGCCCTTATACATGGCAAAAAAGTTAAATAAGAATATTAAAAACAGCACCTTGAAAGTGTTTGATGGGTGTGGGCATTTTTGTTTTTTAGATAAACCAAACAAATTCAATATGGAGGTAAGGGAGTTCTTGCTCTCATAAAAAGATGTTTCCGTTATTTGTAGAAAGATTTATAGAGTTGTTTACAGGCGACCAGATGGCAACATACATCACTTTAAGCATACTTAATGCTGTTGCACTTCTTTTTTGCTCAATGAAATTTATTCTTGTTATGCAACAATGTAATTATAGAGGAAAGCGTTATTTTAAGTGGCTTTCACACAAGGATACGCCTTATATGTCAAGGCTTATGCTACTTTGTATGCTAGCATTTTTATTCTTCTGCGTGTTGAACATGACCTTTATCTCTATGCTTGGCGAAACTTTTGCTTCTTATATCGGTTTTTGCGCTTATATTCTCTTTATCATTATGTATATTAACTCTGAAAAGAACATAAACGCAAAAGTTCCACTCAAAAAGACAAGAAGACTTATTAGGCTTTGCATAACTTATACAATACTTTTATTCTTGCTTACTTTTGGCACACTAACACTGCTTAACTATCTTGCTTTTGTAATTGACAACAAGGTGTTTGCGCTACTTAGACTTTCAATTATTTGCTTGTTGCCACTTTTAATTCCCGTTATTTTGTTCTTGGCTTATGCCATAAACGAACCATTTGAATATTTGATAAGAAGATATTATATTCGTAGAGCAGAGTTGATTTTAAATAAGTCTTCGGTTATAAAAATAGGTATAACGGGCAGTTTTGCAAAGACTAGCGTAAAAGAAATATTAAAAACTATCTTAAGTCAAAAATATCGAGTTTTGGCAACCCCAAACTCATTTAACACACCACTTGGCATAGCAAGAACGGTTACAAAACTTGACAGCACTCACGATGTGTTCATTGCAGAAATGGGGGCAAGGCAAAAGGGTGATATAAAAGAACTTGCCAAACTAGTTAAGCCAAGCATTGGCGTTTTAACAGGTGTAAATCACCAACATTTAGAATCGTTTGGCTCTGAAGAAAATATTCTTAGCACAAAATTTGAACTATTTGAAAACCTTGCACCAAACGGAATAGGTGTGTTTGCATCGGATAATGCTAACTCGGTTAAACTTTTTGAAAGTTTTGGTGGCGAAAAGTATTTAGCAGGTTTAAACGGAAGCGTTTTGGTTACTGCTAAGAATATAAAAACCGATGAGCGCGGCACAACTTTTACACTTGATATCGATGGCGAAAAGGATATAAAATGTTCAACCGTTTTACTTGGCTCGCACAGTGTAAAAAATATTTGCTTAGCAGCAACTGTTGCTTATAAAATTGGGCTTACCCCAAAGGAAATAGTTGCTGGTATATCAAGAATTCAGTCGATTGGGCATAGGCTTGAACTTGTTCCTAACAATAAAAATATCGTTATTATCGATGATAGTTATAACGCTAACGAAGAAGGCATTAAGTCGGCAATGGAAGTTTTAGATAGTTTTAAGGGCAGAAAAATCGTTTTAACCCCAGGTCTTGTTGAACTTGGCAAGATAGAAAACCTTGTTAACTATGAGTTTGGAAAAACACTTGCAGAGCACGCAGACTTTGTTATCGTTGTAGGTAAACATAATGCCGAAATGATTATAAAAGGCTTATTAGAAGGTGGCATGCCAAAAGAAAACATAAAGTTTGAAAAGTCATTAAACAAGGGCAACAAAGTTCTTAACGAAATGCTTAGTGACGGCGATGTTGTGCTATTTGAAAACGACCTTCCTGACAACTATAACTAGATTGATAACAACTAAAAGAATATTTAATTTTTAACAATTTGATAAAAAATAAAAAGC
>JAZOMM010000083.1:0-2303 GCA_045653965.1 Christensenellaceae bacterium
ACTTTAATTTTTTAACAAAAAATAAGTTAATTTTCAAATATGACAAAAGGTGTCATAATTCGACGATATTATATAATAAAAAACACGAACAAATGTTCGTAAAACAAGACATATAACATTGACTTTGGAAAAATATGGTAATAAAATTTAAGGGCATCGATGCAAAAGTGAAGGCAAAAAGGAGAAACTTATGAAGCATAATTACACAAGAACAATTCTATATGCTTATGCAAATATAGATGCTGTAAAAGAGCAGATTGACGATTTTGTTGAAAGCAAGGCACTTTCATCTATGAGAGATTTTTCACCTTGTATAGAGCAGTGTGAAAAAATACTAGAATACACTGCGCAAAAGGTGGCGCTAATTGAATTAAAAGCGTTTACCGAAAAGGCACTTGAAAAACTTTCTTCTTATGAAATGGATTGCTTAGAATACAAGTATTTTAAGCGCAAACCAAAAGAATATTTTATAGGTTTTGATTATGAAAGTAGGTCGTATTTTAGAAAGCAAGTTAGCCTTATAAAAAGGCTAAGCGAATACTTTGAGGGGGTAGGGCTAACTGATGTTTGGTTTGAGAAAAACTGCTTAAACACTAACTTTTTTAAAGAACTTCTAAAAAGGGTAGAGCAGTATGAAAAAGAGTGCAATAAGAACAAGAAAAAAACAAAAAAATCACAAGAAAAATCAAAAATAACCTTGATTGCTTAAGTGCTGTTATTCGTAGTCATTTTCTTGGTAATAGTTAAGGTTTTTCTGCTTATTTTGACCACTTTTTAAGCAAACAAAAAGGGCAATTGCACCTGCAAAAATAAGGCAGACAATTATTATTGCTCTAAGACCAAAAACATTGTTATCATTGGTGTTAGAAGGCATTTCTTCAGAGGGCGAATTGGTCGAATTTGAAGGCAGGTCATTCGGGTGATTTTTAATTATAAAAGGGTAAACATCACTTTCTTTTACATACCCTAAACGATTGTTGTATCCAACGTAAAATAATGTGCCTTGTTCGGTTATAATTTCGCCATAATAATAAAGATTTCTTTGGGCAAAAATGTATTGCAAGGGGCTTGATAAAGATATGTCGCTATATAATACTGCCGTGCTCACGGTGGTTATAGATAATTTAAGAAAAGGCATAAGGACAGGAAGGTCGTCATCATAAAGAAGTTCGGCTGGGGTGTAGCCATCAATTGCAACTTGACCATTATCGCCGTGTAGTTCTATGTGATAATAATCACCCGAATGACCAATTACTTTTACATAATAAGAAAAAGGCAAATAAAAAAGTGGGTCAGTGTCGTAAATATTTTTATAAAACGGGGTGGTCTTATCAAGCACTCTAAGATATTCAGTTTGAGTTGAAGCATAAACAGGCTTATTTTGACTTGGAATAAGGCAAATAAGACTTATTGTCATTGCTAAAAATATGTATAATTTTTTCATAATCGATTTTTGATAGTATGGTCGATTATACAACAAGAATTTGTGACTAAAAAAAGAAAAAATATCGTAAAAGACAAGATATTGTCAAATTTGCTGTGTTAAAAACAAATATTAAAAAAGTGCAAGTTGCGTATAATAATACTAAACTATGATAAAATTTTCAAAAACAAAAATTATCAAAATAGCGTTTAGGTTATTGACCTTATACCTAGTGTTGTGTTGGACTATATTTGCAAGTTTTAGTTTATATTATATGTATAATAAAAGGTATGTGTACCCCCTAAAGTATAAAGAAATTGTGTGCGAGTATGCCGATTATTATGGTTTGGATAGGGCTCTAATTTTTGCAGTTATAAAAACTGAAAGTTCATTTAATCCTAATGCCCAAAGCAAGAAGGGTGCAATAGGGCTTATGCAGATAACCAAAAAAACAGGCGATTATATCGCTCAAAAACTAGGTGTTGAACAATACGACTTATTAGATAGTGATGATAATATAAATTTTGGCTGTTATTACATTAAATATCTATACACAAGGTTTAAGGATATGGATACGGCGCTAATTGCTTATAATGCAGGCGAAGGCAACGTGTCGCTTTGGCTTATGGATAAAAATTTAAGTAATGACGGGAAAACTTTAAAAAGTATACCTTATAAGGAAAGTAGGGAGTATATTCAAAAAATTCATAAAAACTTTGAAAAATATAAAAAATTATATAAAAAAATTCTTGACAAAACCTAAAAATTTGAGTAATATATAAAGGCTGATATGCGAGGGTGGCGGAATTGGCAGACGCGTACGTTTGAGGGGCGTATGGTTATCCGTGTGGGTTCAAGTCCCATCCTTCGCACCAAAAAA
>JAZOMM010000084.1:0-2831 GCA_045653965.1 Christensenellaceae bacterium
TCTTCGCTTGTGATATCTTCTTTTAATGCACTTAATATTAAATCATCTGCGTTCATTTTCATTGTTACGTTATTCATTGTTGGTTTTCTCCTTTTTTCTTTATCAATTGCCGAAAGCACGGCCTCTTTATATTCTTGTTTATAATTTTTATATTGATTTTGGTCAATTATAACCTGCCCATTAAAGTTTGACTTTTTATAATTTTTATCTATTTGTATTGCTGCTCTTTGCGCCCACACAAGACTTTCTAGCAAAGAATTACTTGCAAGTCGATTCTTACCATGCACGCCATTACAAGCCGTTTCGCCTGCAGCATACAGCCTAGACATTGATGTTCTTCCATCTTTATCAACTTCTATTCCACCCATAAAATAATGTTGTGATGGAACAACAGGAATAGGTTCTTTAGTAACATCATATCCTGCATCTAAACAATGTTGGTATATGTGTGGAAAATGCGTTTTTATTTCTTCTTTTGGAATTGGAAGCATTGAAAGCCAAACGTTTTCTGCACCATCTTTTTTCATTTCCTTAAATATTGCATCGGCAACAACGTCACGGGGCTTTAGTTCATCTACAAACCTTTCGCCCTTTGCGTTAAGTAGAATTGCACCTTCCCCCCTAACCGATTCGGAAATTAAAAATTCTCTGCCACCACTTTTATCAAACAAGGTTGTTGGGTGTATTTGAATATAATCGATGTTTTGAAGTTTAATATTGTGTTTTAAGGCAATTGCAAGCGCATCGCCCGTTAAGTGTGGATAGTTTGTCGAGTGTTCAAACAGCCCACCTATACCACCTGTCGCAAACACTGTATAATCGGCAAGCACACATGAATATTTGCCTTCTTTATCATGCCCTATAATTCCAAAGCACGAGTTATCACGGCTAACAATATCCACCATAGTGTATTTTTCAATAAATGTTACATTTGGAAGTTTTTTTACCACTTCTAATAGGTGCGAAGTTATTTCCTTTCCTGTTTCATCTTGGTGGAATAAAATTCTTGGTCTTGAGTGTGCCCCTTCTTTTGTGTAAGCAAAATCATTGCCATCTTTTTCAAAACGAACACCACAATCGACAAGTTCTTGTATAACCGAACGAGATGAGCGTATCATTATATCTACCGATTCTGGATTGTTTTCATAATGCCCTGCTCTCATCGTGTCTTCAAAAAAAGCATCATAATCTTTGTCATCGTGAAGAACACATATCCCGCCTTGCGCTAAGAACGAATCGCTCTTTTCAAGTTCATCTTTTGTTACTATAATTATGTTTTTATCTTTTGGTAGGTTAAGCGCACAAAATAGCCCTGCTGCGCCACACCCCACTATTACAATATCGGTTTTTATCATTTTATTTTGCAAGCTCCAACATCTTGTCTAATGGTAATAATGCCTTTTTAATAATTTCTTTGTCTAGTTCTACTTGATTTTCTTCGGTTTCTAAAACCCTTAAAAGTTTTTCTAATGTGTTAAGTTTCATATCTTGACAGCAAGGACTTGTTTTTGTAAAATAAAATGTCTTGTCTGGATTGTCCTTTTCTAGTTGATATCTTACACCATCTTCTGTGCAAATTATAAATTCTTTGCAATCAGAGTTTTTTGCATAGTCTATAATTTCAGCCGTGCTTCCAATATAGTCTGATATGCTAAGTATTTTTTGTTCACATTCAGGGTGAGATAAAACTTTTGCATTAGTATATAATTTCTTTTTTTCCAAAACTTCTTCGGTTGAAATCTTTACGTGAATAGGACAATATCCGTCATTTAAGATAACGTTCTTTTCAGGCACTTGCTCTGCAACAAATCGACCTAAATTTTTGTCTGGAATAAAGAAAATGTTTTTGTTTGGCAAATTTTTTACAATTTTAACTGCGTTAGATGAAGTTACGCATACATCACTTTTACATTTTAGTTGGGCTGTTGAATTTATATAACAAACAACTGCCAAATCTTTATATTTTGCTCGCATTTCTTCAATCTTGCCTTCCTTTACCATTCTTGCCATAGCGCAATCGGCAGTAATATCAGGCATCAATACCTTTTTGTTCGAGTTAAGAATTTTTGCACTTTCGCCCATAAAAGAAACGCCACAAAAAACTATCATATCGGCATCGCTTTGTTTTGCCACCTTTGCAAGATAAAAAGAATCCCCTATATAGTCGGCAACTTCTTGAATTTCTGCTGGCGTATAGTAGTGTGCAAGAATAATTGCATTTTTTTGCTTTTTAAGTTCACGGATTTTCTTTTCCATTTGCTCTTTCATTTGTTTATCTCTCCGACAATAATATATTTTGCCATTATTATACTACTTATATTTACATCTGTCAACTTATCTGTAAAGGTGTTTGCTTTTTTATTTAGTATAAATTTTTATTTATTATTGGCGCAACTAAGGGATACATCTCCGCTTCGCTACGATGCCCTTGCCTATCAAGAAAGCCCATGGTATGACGGGCGCTTCTCTCGAGCCTCCCGATAAACAGTGGGTGTCCACTGTTTACCCTAACGGGAAATTTGCAAAGCAAATTTTCTCCTAATTCGAATCCCTTACGAGCAACAAAAAAAGATAGGCAAAAACCTATCTTTTTTGTTGGCGCACCGTAAGAGATTCGAACTCCTGGCCTTCGGTTCCGTAGACCGACGCTATATCCAGCTTAGCTAACGGTGCATGACCCCGTTTTTGGGGTTTTTATTAAATTTTGACCTTCGCATCCGTAGACCAACGCTCTATCCAGCTGAGCTAACGGCGCTTTTATTTGGCTATCTCTTTTTTAGATAGCCTAATAATTTTACTATTATAATTTGCTTTTGTCAATCATTTTAACG
>JAZOMM010000085.1:0-1896 GCA_045653965.1 Christensenellaceae bacterium
ATTTGTTTAGCCTTTGTTGCGTGAAACCAAAAGTTATGTCCGTTATAAAACTTGTCCATAACTTCTTCACTGCTGTCATAATAACTGATATCTACTAAGTGCCAATAATCAAGCCCTGCCCTTTTTAAATACTTGTCCGAAACTTCAAAACCAAGTGGTCTTACCATATGTAATTTACTGCCTGTAACTGCACAAGTTCTTGCAATGTTACCTGCATTTTGTGGTATTTCTGGTTCAACTAAAACTATGTTTAATGCCATAATCTTCTCCTTTAATATCCCGAATTAAATTCCCTATAGAGTCCACGCCTTCTTGAACTAATAAGGTGGTAATCTTTTTCTATATTTATCTTTGTTTTTATTATTTCGTTGCTACTTGCCACGACTATTTTGCCACGAATATCACTTACGCATGCATAGTTTTTTGCACATAGTGCCATAGGTACGCCGTTTGAAAACGCACCTGCCCTAAGCATAATTTGTGGCATATAGCTATCAAGTTTTTTGAACACGCAAATTATTATGTCTGCATCACATAGCGTTAAAACCCTTGCCGACTCTGGAAAGAATAGGTCTTCTGCAACGATTAAACCTATTTTGCCAACACTTGTATCATACACCCTAAAATTGCCACCACTTACGAACTCGCTTTCATCAATTGAGTGTGCCATGTCCGAAACACCCAAGATTTTGCCTTTATCTGCTATTACTGCCGAGTGGCGAAATAGTCCATAAGTGTCGGTATCGCAACCACAAATAATAACCGAAGATAATTGCTTAGATGCTAAGGCTAAGTCGTGAAAATATTCGGTCTCACCATCAAGTTCTTTTTTATAACTGACAAGTCCTAAGCCATTAAACCCAAAAACTATTATCTCACTGCCACTTATTTGCGATAGATTTTGCTCCACTACTTGATTGAGAGAGCCGTTTGTGACAAAACTTAACTGCATATTCTTACCCCACTAAATAGACTATACATATTATTCTATTTTAGTAAGGTTTTTTTTGTTAAATATTTTTATCTATAAGTTCGATAATTTGGTTTATTGTGGTCGCTTTATAAATATTGTTTTTCAACTCTCTAACGCCATCTACACCCTTAAAATAATATGCCAAAAACTTTCTAAACTCGTTTGTGGCTCTTTTTTCATCATAATGGTTCTTCATAAGTGATAAATGCTTTAATATGTATTCTTTCAATGTGCATTTTATAGGCGTATCGGTTAACCTACTAACTAAAAAAGGGTCTATTATTGCACCACGAGCAAGCATTATCCCATCAGCACCCGTTCTATCCATCATTTTATCAGCATCATCTACCGAAAATATTCCACCATTTGCAATTATAGGAATATTTACCGATTTTTTGGCATTATAAACGGCATCATAATTTGGCTCGCCAGAATAATAATCTTCCCTTACCCTTGCATGAATTGAAACTAGACTTGCTCCTGCATCTTCAGCCATAAGTGCAAAGTCTTTTGCTATATTATCCCCTTTATTTAAGCCTATTCTCGTTTTTACAGTGATAATCTTGCCACTTTTTACGCACTCAGATATTATTTCTCTCGCCTTTTTTAAGTCGTTAAGAAGGGCACTGCCTTCGCCATTTTTATATACCTTTGGCACAGGACAACCCATATTGATATCTACAATCTTAAAAGGCGACAAATATTCACTTTCACAGGCACTACGCATATAGTATGGCTCGCTTCCAAAAATTTGAACTGCAGTGTTTTCAATATCCTCTCCACAATAAAGCAGTTCTTTTGAGCCTTGACTTTGATACATAAGCCCTTTAGCACTTACAAGTTCGGTAAAGGTTAAACCTACCCCACACTCTAACTGAAGTTTCCTATAAGGGTAGTCTGTATAGCCTGCCATCGGTGCTAGA
>JAZOMM010000086.1:0-34337 GCA_045653965.1 Christensenellaceae bacterium
AATACTGTGCTTTTTGTCATTTTAATTTTCTTCTCCTTTAAATATTTTTCAAATCGTTTTACAAACCAAGCAATAGAAATAAGATTAAGTGTTTTTAAACTTTTCTCAAATTGTCTAATTTTGCTTAATTGTATAACTCGACCACAAATTGTTATTGCAGTCAATGAACTTACACTCATAAAAAGTGCAGTAACTTGTAGTGAAGTGCAGAAAACAGCAAGAACACCAAATAAAACATCTAATAAAGAAAGACCTAACATTCCTTTACTAAACATTGTTGCTTTCTTTTCTAGTCTTTCAACTATAATTAAACTTTTACTTATTAATTCATCTGCTTTTAATTCTGCCATTATCCCTCCACTACATCTGAACCTTCAACAACTTCTTCTTCAAGATATGTTTTAAGCTCTTCGATTTCAGCCTCAAGAATCTCAACATTGATTGACGAAACTTCAATTACAAGTGCATTAATTTCAGCCTTTAAATCCTCAATTTTAGCTTCCATTTCAACCTTTGAATCAAGAATCTCTTGTCTTTTAGCAATTTCTCTTTCAATGATATTTGCCATTGTCTATACCTCCTTTATTTTTATGACAAACCTTGTGCTAAACTAAATACATAGTCTATTCCAAGAATAAGTCCTAAAACAATAACGATTATGCCAACAATAATTACAATAGTTATTGCGACAGCTTTTCTCATTTTTAAAAACAATTCTGAAACATATCTCAATAAATGTATTGGAGAAAATACTATCTTCCCAATACAATCAATAAGAATATCAAACCAAACTATTAATAACATCTTTAAAAATCCAATTCTTAAAGTATTATCTTCTTCGGTTTCTGTTTGAATAATAACTACACCATTGTCTTGTTGTTTCTTAACCTCTTTTTCTTCTTTCTTAACATATCTATCAATGGTGTCTTTATGTCGCTTATAATACCAAGTTTCTCGGTCATATCTTGATTGATAAATTGAAGTTGCAAGTTGGTCTGTTTCTTTCTTTTCTTTGCCTTTTCTAAAAAGTTTAAATTTCTTTTTGTTATGCTTTTTAACTTCTTCTTGTTTTTCTTCATCATCACTATTTACATAGTCTTTAAAGTTTAAATCAAGATTATCATTAAATACATCATTTACATCAGCGGACAACAAACTAGGGTTTACTTTTGCAAGTTCCCTAATTTTCTCAATCGGTATCATTTCTTTAGATTCAACCTTTTCTTCTTGAACTTCTTGTTCCATAAGTCCACCTTCTTTTTATTTTATTGTATCAAAGTTGTTTTATTATTGCAACTATTTTTGTCTAAGTTGTCTAATCTGGTCTCTCACAATCTTAGCTTGAGCTTTCAACTCATCAATGTTTGCATAAGTTTTAGGTTTGCCACTTTCATCTTTAAAGTAAGGGTCTTTGCTTACTGTGAAATCATCTTGCCATTGGCTTTGTGTGAGTTGCTTATCAAAATAATTATCAAACCAGTTTGTGAGTTCGTTAAGTTTATTTTTTTGTTCTAGTTGTAAATTTTGTTTTGTTTTAAATGTTTCATATTCGTTTTGTGTAATTTCTTTTGTTTCAAAACCAACAGCTTCAATTGGTATGATGTTTACTTCAATCAATTCATTGTTTTTAAAAAGTCCATAATATTTCATTATTTTATTCTCCTATAACCATAAATTCTAATAGATGAACTAGATGAGAAGTTTGTTTTAGAACAGTAAATATATCTTTTGAATGGTATTGTGTATATGTTTACTTTATATGCATTATCGCCACCCCTTGCAAATACACTATTAAGACCAAGTGTTACAATATCCGACTTAACTGACATATTACCATTACTAGAAGTGTCGTTTTCACCAGCAATTCTTACAATTGTTTCATACTCTCCATTTGGGTCATAATCAGTAATTAAACTTGATATATCATTTTGAACATCACTCGTACCAATAGATAAATCAAAGGCATTTGAAAAGTTTACCCAATCTTTTATATCAGCACTAATAACATTATTAACAATACTAATGCCGTTTCCTGCTGAGAGATTATCTTGTTTATTGTTTTTGACATTTTCCAACGCTTCTGTAACAACCTTGTTTTGCACTGGGTTTTCACTGGTTTTTGATAATGAGCTATCAATAATTGTTTTGTTTGCATTTTCTTCGATTTTTTCAAGTTTATTCTTATTTTCATTTGTAAAATCGTTTGTTGATAAACCCTTGCCTTCTTCTTTATCAACTTTTAAATCAGCATTAAATCTTTTAACAACTTCGCCTTTTTCAATAACACTTGTTCCACTTGATAAAGGCAAAGCAAAGTGCATATCATATTGTTTTGTTTCTTCATTAAAATCAACATTAACTTCAGGTTCTAAATCTCCAGCAATGCTTTCAGTTGTTACATTAAATTCAATATCGCCAACACCATTTGTTGCTCCACTAATAACATCAGCAGTTCTTACAATGTCGCTAATTAAACCATCAGTTCCAAGAGTAAAGTTTCCAATTCTTAATTGATAAGTTCCATTACCATTTAATGTCTTGTAAAGGTTTTGTTGTATAAGCTCGGTTTTTGCTGGTTGAATAAACAATCTAAAACTTGGAACACTTGCATCACTAACAACAACTTCTGCTATCATTGAATATCTTGTTGCTACACTTGGTCTATTTGCCATTGTTATACTTTCTGCAGAATCAATAACAATTCTATGCCCTGAAATTCGCAACTCGCAACTATCTAAACCAATAACATTTGATGACACTAAAAACAACTTACCTTCATTTAATGCACCTTTAACAATACCACTTTTGTTTCCTGCATCAAAATTATAAGCTCTTGCATCATCAATCGCTGTTATTTCTTCGCCTGACTTTGTTAATATTTTAATCGACATTGTTTATCTCCTATTCAATAATCTCTGAAATTTTAGTTAAATAAAAATTGTTCACTGTTGGCGGTTGACCTAAATCATAGTCGTTTGGGTTTTCGATAACAAAGTTTAATTGTTTTTTTGCCAATCTGTCAACTCGTATAGATGTTGAGAATGAATAAAACATTTGATTGCTATAATAATACATCCTTGTGTAAAGTTTTTCTGATAATAAGATTGTTGTATCATCAAAATTAATGTTTGAATGTATCTTTATGTTAAACTTTTGTGAATGATTACTATTAAAATTATATTCTAATTCAAATTCATAAAATGTATTAGCTTTTAATTCAATATCTGGAACAAATGTTATATAAAGGGTGGAAATGGTTGCTAATGTTCGCCCACTCCACAATGTTTTTTTTCTTGGAATAATATCATCTTCTGCTTTAAGAATATTATTGTTATCTTTCTTTATTTCAACATCATTCACTTTTTTAGAGTTTTTTACAGTTAAATTCTCTAAATACTCTACCTTTTTTATTTCCTTTTGAATATTTGAAATTTCTCCATTTATTGCATCAAATCTATATAACAGCAATCTAGCAATTCCACTCGAGTTTGCAGTTAAATCATCGCCTTCAGTAATATTTGGATAAGTTGCTGTGTCAAATTCAACTTTAATATTAGAAGTGTTTGTTGCTAAATTGATTTCGTGATATACAGCATAATATCTCGTTTCGCTTACTGAATCTATTGTAAAAGTAATTCCGTTTGCATCAATATCACTCTCAACACCTTGAATAACAAGTCTTCCACTATTAACAGTAAATTGATTACCATTAACTGTATGTGAAACTTCTGCACCTCTATTAATAACATAACCACTTTGATTTCCATAAGCATATCTAAATGGAATAATATCATCAATGTTTGTTATGTTTGGTGTTTCACTTGGCTTTCTAACCATTGAAATTGCCATATTTTTCTCCTTTAAATAAATTTAATATCTGTGTATCTATAACCAATTTGAAATTTAACAAGACCACTTGCATTATATTGCAAATAACCACAAGGCAAGTCTTTATATTTTTCTTGACCTTGTTTTAAATAAATAGCAAAATTGGTTTCAAAGTCAGGTTTTAAGTTTGTTGCTTCTAATTCTATATTTTCATTATACAACGAATCTAAAAGTGTTGTCAAACTTTCAATATCTGCTTTTGCTTTGCTTTCTTCGTTGGTTATAACCTTTCTTTTTACAGGGAATATATCTCTGTTGCTTTCTGTTGAAGTTACTTCATTTTTACTGGTTAATATCCACTTAATGCCTTCAGTCCATGTTCCACTTTCGTTTACATAATAACCTTGACATTCATTTACATCTGCAACCCATTTGCCATAGTTTCTTATGCCATACTCCCATAACTTAACATTAAGATTTCTAAACATTGTCTTACCAACAATAAACTGAACCTTTTTGTTTATAAGGTCAATTTTTGTGTCTAAATATAAACCATAATATTTTAAATAACTTTGCATTTCTTCTAAACCATTAACAACTCTTTTGTCAGTTGTTGGCACTAGATTTTCAATAGCAACAGCACTCGCATTATCTTTAATTACAAGTTCGCAAGTTATAGTTCCTTGCATTACTTGACTATTCCATTCATTAAACAAGTATGTCAAATAATCTTTAACTAAACTATAAGTTGATGGCTTAATTATAACATCACTTGAAAGCATTGTTTTTAAGTCTGTGCCATTAACTTCGGTTTTATTTTCTTTGTTTAATTCAGGTATACCAGCAAGACTTCCATAAACATAACCACCAATATCATCTTTAATTATTAAAAATGTTGGTTGTATATCTTCTGTAAATGCCTCACAAACACAAGATAGTTCGTTTAATTCAATAGGTTTTTTAACAAGTTTATATGATGAATTGTCAATAACTAAACTCGCATTATTTTGTAAGCCTTTAAAATTTTTATCATAAAAAGAAAGGATCATAATGTATATTGCCTCCAGCTACCTGTTAATTTAAAACCTTCAGCACTATCGTTTGTGTTAATATTTATTGTTGACTTGCCTGTTTTTGCTCTTAAATAAGTATCAAATAACGGACTAACTTCAGCAACAAAGTCGGTTTGTGTTCCGTCTTGATTAACTTTAAAGATTTTCTTTTGTGCCGAGTTTACAACCAATTTTTCGCCTTGTGCAATAATAATTCCGTCAAACTGAACTCTTGTATATCTATCGCCATTTTCATCTAATAAATCAATGGTTGGATTTGTGATTGCTCCGTCAATAGTTATAATTAATGGTATATCTAAAATATAAGGATTTGTAATTTCATTGTTTTGAACAACATTTGCACCATAACTGTATGGATATTTATAAGGGTATCTCTTACCAACACTAGAAACTTGAATTGTTATTGTGTTTTCTCTTTTAATAAAGTAAGGTGTGGTTTTTTGAAACTCTAATGACTGTGGAAGTATTTTAAACTCATCTTGTTCTGTTTTATCTAAAGCAATAACTTTGCCTTCTGCATATCTAATTAAACTTCCGTCATCATACTCAAGAGCCATTGTATATTCAGGCTTTGAATATTTTTGAATCCATTGTGCTAATAAGTTTGATTTAGTATAAGCATTTTGATGTTGATTTATAGTAAACTTAACAACTTGTTTAACTTCTGTAACTTTAGTGATTACATCTTCAATATCAGTTGACAGCAAAGAAAGACTTAACCTAAAACCATTACCTGTTGGATTTGTAATGTTTATAAGGTTAAATCTATCAATAATTTGGTCTGTATTGTCAAATATAACTAAAGCATATCTTCTCATATACTATCTCCCACTTGCTTGTTTTTTAGTTGCTATTTGTCTAATAACTTCATCTGCGAGTGTTTTTGCATCATAATCTAAATTGCCACTTGCATTTAAGTTTATGTCAACATTTGTTGTTGAGTTATCTTCATAATTTGAAATATTGTTATTATTATTGCTTGTTGTTGGTGTTGAGTAATTATCTGTTGTTTCGTTGTAGCTTTCAGGTTCTCCCCATGTAGTAAATACATTTTGAAGTTTCTCTTTGTCTTTATCAGAACCCCAAAGCCAACCTTTACCAATAGTTGCAAAGCCTAACGTGTTTATTTTATCTGCTAAAGTTGTTATTGCATCAAGAACAGGTGTAATCCACTCCATTATTTGCTGTAATAAAGATAAAACTGGCTCTAATAAACCAATAACAAGTTCTATAACAGGAGCAAGTGCTGTTCCTAATTGATAAGTTAAGTTTTGCACCTTTTTTTGCACCTTATTAAAGTTATCATCTAAATCAGCAAGTTGTTGCACTTCTTCGTTTGATAAATAACCAAGTGTTTCAAATTCTTCGTTTAATTGGTCTAGCTTATCTGCTCCATTGTTAATCATTGGAAGTAAGTTTGTTGCTAACCTTTCGCCAAAGATTTCGTTTGCATAATAAGCTTGTAAAGTGCTATCTTCAACTTGAGATAACTTTTCAATAATAGCTGTAAAACCTGCTTCACTTTCTTTTGGTATTTGGCTTAAATCTCCAAATAAAGTTTGAAGTGCTTGTGTAGCTGTGTTGCTTGTTCCTGTAAGTGCTGTTCCTATTGCATCTCTTGATTTTGCAATACTCTTTGAAAGTTCTTCAGTTGTCAAACCACTTTGCATTGCAATATAATCATATCTTTGCACTTCTTCAGCAGTTAAACCAAGTCTATCTGCCAAGTCTTGAATTTTACCACCAGCATCAGCAGATGTTTTTCCAATTTGATAAATAGCACCAACCGTTGCACCAATTACAGCTGTGCTTGTTTTTAAGTTAGTAACAAGACCTTTTATTTTGTCAGTAATACTTCCAGTCTTTACATTATTAACTTCTTCAAGTTTTTGCTTAAGCATTACAGCATTATTTTCAGCTTTATAAAGTTCGGTTTGTAGTTTCTTATAACCATCTGTGTCAACATTTCCAGTATCTTCTAAATACTTTAATTGTTGTCTTATTGCTTTTGCCTTTTCTTCTGTTTGCTCAAGTGATTGTTGTATAAGTCTTTGTGCTTCAACAAATCTACCTTCATCAAATTCAAGTTTCAAACCTTTTTGAAGTTCGTTTGCTTGTTTTGTTGTAAGGTTTATCTCTTTGTCAACTTTTTTTAAGCCCTTAATAAAATCGGAGGTGTCTGCTCCAATCTTAACGGATAAACCCTTAATACTTTCTGCCATAACACCTCCTACAAATTATCAAAATCTTCATCTGTTGCTTTTGTAACACTCTTTATGCCTCTTTGACTTAATTTTTGTTGCCTTTGATTTTCTAAATAGTTATTAGCATTATCAATTCTTATTGAATAAATTATACTAAATAAATCAGCAATATGCAAACATTTCCAATCAATGTTATATGATGCACACTCTTTCATTAACCTTAAACTCAATGGCATAGAGAACTTTGGTTTATTTTGATTAGGCAACTTCTCAAAAACCTTTATCATTAAATCTCTATGCTCGATTAGTTTTTTTCAGCAGATCCATCAAGTATTTTGTCAAATGAATCTTTTAAAACCTTTGTAAATTCTTTGACATACTCTGTATCAGTTAAATCAAATAACTTTAAAAAATCAATAAACTCTATATCAATATCAACCCAGCAATAAAGCAGTTTTAACCAACTTAATATCTTTGCTGTTGATAAATCTTTAATTTCACTAATTCTTTTTGAATAATTATATAAATCTTCTCTTTTTGCTAAATCAGGGAACTTTGTTTCATATCTAACCTGACTTGCTAATGATACATCAACATCAAAGTCAATATATCCTTTTTCTTTTTTTACTTTTCCGTCAACGATTTCTTTTCGTATAACTGGGAATTTAAACCTCATAATATATTCTCCTTTTGCTGTATAAAAGTTTATTTGTGCAAGGAGTAGGACTTTAACCCACATCTATTGATACAGCCAATCGTTTTAACAATTAAACTATCCTTACATGAAAGCAGTCTAATTAAAGACTGCTGTTGTTTATGCTTTAACCGTTGGTGTTGGAACTGAATCAAGGAATGTTGCATATCCTTCATTAGTTGGCAATGATGAAATTTTAAACACTTTAATTGTGTTTCCGTTTTCATCTACATAATCATCTGTTCCACCAGTTGCTTTAAGGTTTCTTCCAGTAACAGTAATACCATAACTTGCTGTTGCTTCGTTTGTTGTATCTGTGTTTTGTGAAAGAGAATCACTAGCTGGAGTAACTTGAACACCTAAAAGCCATACTTTCTTTGTTTTTGTTACACCATCTTTTGTCAAGATGTATGTTTCAAAACCAATGTCAATCTTCTTGTTTTGAAGTGCTTGAACATCTGCAAGACCATTAAGAATTTGTTTTACAAAACCCAAATCTTCTTCAAACTCATCATCTCTTGCTGTCATTTCCAAAGAACCTGTCATGCCTTTATCTGAAAGCACAGAAAGTTGAAGTTGACCATCTCCATAAATGTCTTTTGTTGACATATTTTTATCAAGTGTTACACTTACCAAATAACCAAGTGGATTAACAGCTGATTCATCTACTGAATAAACACCATTTTGGCAGTTAAACTCAATAAGTTTTTTTCCTTCTTTACTTGGAGTTGCCATTTTCTAATTCTCCTTTTATTATTCTAATAATTTGTTCTTTATTTTCATCAAAGGTTCGCCTTATAAATGGTCTGCCTTTTGAACTAAACTCGATAAGGTTTGATAAAGGGATACTATAACCATATTTGTTTTTGCCACCAACAGCAGAGTTGCCAATATACCTGACACCTTTATATTTTGTTGTTCTAACCCAGCTTTGTTTAAATTCGCCAGTATCAACAGGACTTGCTTGTTCTAGCTTTCCCATTAAATAATCAGATGCTTTATCGAGTGCTTGTTCTTTATTTGCATAAAGTTCCTTGCTATACTCGTTTAATATATCTTTTAATTCTTCTGCTAAATTAAGTTGGTGTCTGCCACTTTTAGTTTTAGCCAATGTAATCAACTCCTAAACTAAAATTATGCTCGGTTGACTGTATCGCCTCATTATAACCTAAATTTGATTCGCTAAAATTTATCTCTTTACTTTCAAGAAGTTCACGAATAATCTTCTTGTTTTTGTTATGTAAATCTGTTGTGTCATCTGCATAACCTTTTGAAACAAGAATAATGTCGCAATCTGCACTTCTAATTAAACCCTTTCCATCGCCATAAGTTTTTACTGTGTCAGAGATTTGACTTCTTAACAAAATATAACTTACTGGAATATCGTTTTCTTCTTCGTGCATTATTTCCTTATAAATTGGAATTTGTGATTTTAAACTTTTAACTAGATCCCATAAAACTTGGATTGGCTCTTTATTATACACTTGCATCTAACCACTCCTTTATTGCCTTTTCAATGTTTTCATCGTGAAATTCACTAACATTAAGTTTGCAATCTTTTGGAAGTTTTGCTGGAGTAACAGACTGGATCTTATAAAGAGTATTGTCAATGTAAAGATATTTTTGGTCTTTATAAAACATTCTATCAACTACTATTGAATAGTTAAATGTCATGTCTTGCATTTGAGCCAACATTTGTGTATTAACACCAGCCAACTCTTTATCTCCCATTATCTTTTTAACATTAGCAATAACCTTTACTCTGTCGCCTGTTTCTTCATCTTGAATTGAAGTAAAATCACAAAGAATAATTAATTTTTTATTGCTTATCATCAACTCTATCTCCTTTTGTCATTAAAGATAGTTTATTCCTTAAAAGTGAGATTGTTGGATTTGTGGCAATGTCTGTATCATTCATAAGTGCTTTTGCATATAAAATAGTTAATGCCTTTCCAAGTTCGCTATCAAGATTATCTGAACTAATGTCATCAGTAATTAAATCACTCATTGCCATTAAAAGAAAGTTTTTATAATAGTTATCTTGGTCAGTATCGCCACTATTCAAATCGCCAATGCTTGTTTTATATTGTTTCAACAATTCATCACTAACTTGTAATTCTGACATTGCCTTACTCTCCTATTTTAGTTTTATTTGTTTTTAATTAGCCTGAAACTTTACCATATACAAATGAGTTTGGAACTGGAGCTGCAGTTACCATCATGTGTGTTGTATAAGTTTTAATTCTCTTTTGGTTAGAAACATCAAGACCAATTTCCATTTGTTTGTTGATGTTTGCTTTATAGTTCTTTGAAACATTACCAACGATAAAGTCGCCTTCTTTAAGGTTTGCATCCATTTCAGCTACAAATGATGAGAATTTTGTTAAACCACCACCGTTAAGAACTGGGAGCAAATAAGCACCATTTTTATCTTTTGCAAATGTCATTTTGTCAAACAAGTTTGCAGCTAAATAAACTTTTGCACCTGCTCTTTTCTTTACTGGAAGTTTTGCAATAGCATTTTCAATAGCTGTTGTTACATCATCAGATGCAGTATATGTTGAAGTAATAGCTTTGTTTGTAATACCAAACACATGGTCATCTGTTCCTGTTCCATAGATGTAATCGTTAATTAAAAGCTCTCTCATTGATTCGCCAATAAGTGAAATCAAGTAATCTGTAAATTCAGCAATAGCCATTGCTTCTTCTTCAAATGTGATAACAATGCTGTCTGTGTAGTTACCAGTAGCTGCATTTAAAATACCCCATTGAACATTCTCGTTCTCTGTTGGAGAAAGTTCAGCTTTTGTTTTAGCACCAGTTTTTGAAATTCTATAAGGGAATTTAACCTTACCTTTAATTGCTGTTGTAACTACATCTCTATAAATTGGAGATTCAAGTTGCTCTTCTCTCAATATATCAAGCATAACTTCTTGTGGAATAAATAAACCACCGTTGTTGATACCGTCTACATCTGCAGTAGCTTCAACAAATGATTCAGATGTAGTTGTTGATGCTACACCCAATGCTCTCTTTTCTGCATCGTTAAGTTTTGCATCTGCTCTTCTTGTGCTTTCAAACAAAATATGTTTAGCAAATGCTTGTCTAATATTTACATTTTCTTTCATTGTTTCTCTGTTTTCCATTCTAATATTTTCTCCTTGATTTAATGTTCTTGCTCTTTCTTGAGCATCTTCTAATTTTGTTTCTTCTGCTTTAATTTCGTTAATAATTTCTTCTTCTTGTTTAACGATTTCAGCAATTTGTTCATTCAATGCTTCTACTTCAGCAATTTTTTCTTCAAGGTCTGCATTTTCTAATGAACCATCATCTCTGTGTTCTCTTGCAAGTTGTTTAATCTTTTCTTTTCTGTCTAACAAATCTTGCTTACCCAGTCCTGAAAGTTTTGACCTTAATTCTTCTAGTCTAGCATTGCTTTCTCTAATTTGTGCAATGTTATTATCCATTACAAGTCCTCCAATTTTTTTAATTTTTCTAACAATGCTTGTGCTTCAACCTTTAATGCTTCTTCATCTTGTTGGTGTTCAACTTCTTCTTCCACATTTTCGGTTTCGCTAGGTTGGTGTTCAACATCAGCATTATCTTGGGTTGTAGCAACTGAACAAGCATTTAAATAAGCTGGTCTTGGAACTATACTAATTTCATCAAGTATTAAGTTTCTAACAACTCTAACACCATCAATGATTTCATCGTTAGTAAAGAACCCAAAGCTATTACCATCAACTATGTTTGATTCAACCAAGTTAAATACATCTCTTGCATCTCTGGTGTTTGGCAATTCACATTCATAAAATAAACCAACATCATCAACTTCAAGTCGAAGATTTGACCTTGTATGACCTAGAACATAATCGTAGTTATGACCTTTCAGCAAGTAAACATCTGATAAATCAGCTTTGTCTAATGCTTCCCTTTTAATAACTTCTGTATAAAGACCATTTCGTTTGTCATATACTTCAGTTGGGTCATCAAATACAATAGCATATCCACGAAGAAACAACTTCTTTTCATCAGGTTTAGCTTGTGCTTCAAATCTTGCTCTTGTATAACCAGTTTTTTTAAGTTCTCTGTTCATCGCTACCCTCCTTATTGGATTTTATATCTGCAACCTTATTTGTTTCATGTGAAACATTTTCAGTTGTTGATACCGTTTCTGTTTGATTGACTTTTCCTAACTGGTATTTGTTAGCCACTTTAATGTCAATCGTATCAGCAGTTACTCTGTAAGTCTTACCTAAACCATCAGGCAAAGGTGGTTGACCTATCATTTCTCTACACTCATCAATATTCATAATACCTTGTCTAATAACTACACCAAACAATGATGTCTTTGCTTGTAAGGTTGAGATTGATAAAGCATAATGGTCAAATTCAATTCTATTACCAAAATAATATTCATTTTCAGTAAATAGTTTGTTTGTAAATTCTTCTTCAAACTGTTTTGCTAATGGCTTTATTGTTGTTGCAATAAATATTTCCATTTCAGCTTCAGATGCTTTGTTGTTAATAATGTTTTCGTTAATACCAAAATAATTATAAACAGTATTAACAACCATTTGCATTAAATCTTTGTTTACATCATTTTCTTGCCAGTTGATAGGTGTAATATTCCACATCTTATCAAAGTAAACTAAACCTTGCACATTGTCATCAAAGTTGGCTTGAACATCTTTCATTGTTCCAGTTCTGTCTTTATCTTTAAGTTGACCTTGCCCTACTTGATTGCTTTGAAGTATTGCTCTTGGCTTTTTAGGATTTGCAACATTTACAATTTGCTCTCCTAAACTCTTTAAAACAGTTTCATATAAACCAAGACTATTTTTAACACCGCCGCTTAATGTGCAGAACCTACTTAAATAAATAATGTTGTTTAAATTATACCTTTTTTCAACATTTTTATGCTGGTCTAAAAACTTAACATAACCAACTGTGTGTGTTGAATCTGTTTCAAACTCAAAGCTCTTATTTGGCAACGGATATAATGCCTTTAAATCGCCCGAACCTAAATCAAATAATGGCTCAATAAAGCAGTTGTTATCAAGAAGCAACTTTGTTATTACATTCTTAAAAAACTGTGTCTTATTCTGTAAAGCATTTGGTTTGTAGTTTAAGATTCGTTCAGTTGTATCACTTAAATAATCAACCTTTTCTGTCCTTTTATCAATTCGTTTATGATAAATAGGCATCGTGCTGAATATATCACTTATCTTCTCAATCGCTATTCTTACTTCAGGAATATCATATATTTGGTTTGCATAGTTCCAAACAAAATATCGCCAATCTCCACCATAGTAGTTACTTATGATACTTCTTATTTGTTTTTGCTTTTTATTTCTTCTAAAAATATCAAAGAACCCCATTAAGCACCACCTTTTGTTTTTCTTCTAAAAAATCTTATATATTTTTATTAAATCATAAAAAATTTTGTTTGTCAAATAAAAATGACATCTTTTTTTTAATACCAAAATAGGTTTGAAATTGATGTGTCTTTATAAACTTCAGATGCTCTAATATAAGCAATCTCACTATTATAGACACCAATGCAACCATCGATATGTCCGTTTGACTTAAGTTTTGATACACTTAACTTATTATCATTATCGCTAACAACCTTTACATTCCAAAAACAATAAGGCAAAAGTTTGTTATTTTCATCAATAATATACTTATTAAGTTCAAACATTGTTCTAGCAACTCTAATAGCAGGATCAAGACCTTTTCCTTGATAGCATGGTGTTAATATTCCGTCATCTCTACTTTCAACACGATTATCTCTATCAAACTCAACCTTTTCGTGTGCAAAACCATTTTCAACCATATCATTAACCCAATAATTTGCCATTGCTCTATCATAACCAATCTTTAAGAAGTTAATTTTAAATTCATCTCTTAAAGTAACAAACCATTGTGTTACATATCTATAATCAACTGTTGCACCTTGATTTATAATAACAACCCTTGAACAAATTTCATTATCAGACTTCATTTCAGTATACATTTGATAGTCTTGTTTGTCTTTTTTGCTATTTTTTTCTAAACAATCTTGAGCTATAAAATATGCTTGTAAAATAATTGACTTACCATCAGCCAATAAAATCTTTGCTGTTGCATTACAAAGGTCAGTTGTGCTTGATAAATCGACACCACCTGTTGCATAGGTATCATAAAACATTTCTTTCTTGACTTTCTGCACACACTTCTTAATATCAATCATATTATAGAAAGACATAACTGCACCAACTTGTCTATTAAGATGTTTTGCTACAAAAGACGCTAATGCTACTGGATCTTTCTTTGCATCACTAAACTGACTCTTTAACCAATCAATATTTGGTCTGCCTTGTTCCATAGCTGGATTTGCTTTAATCCATTTTGTTGTATCATCAATATCATCTTCAGGATCTATTCCAAACATTAAAGCAAATGTTCTATCGTTTTCGCCATATTTCTTTTTTTCTAAATAAGTTAAGTTGCTATTATAAAGTCTTTCATACAAGCTATCAGGAATAATACCTGCTGTGCTTATTACAAGTGATAAAGGTTGTTCTCTCGCACCTTGACCTGTAATCTTACTATCATAAAGCTCGTGTTTAGTAACTTCATGAACTTCATCTGCAATAATAAGGTGGTTGTTGTCGCCATCGTTACCTTTTGTCTTACCACTAACATAAGTAAACACACAATCCATACCATTCTTATCTTGACAATAAATCTCATCTGCACAAGTGTCTTTATTATATCTCTTTTTAAAGAACCGCATAAGAACACTACTTGTTTTCATACTATCATATACTGTCTTGAATAGTCTTGATGCCTGTTCTTTGTTTTCAGCCATAACTCTAACTTCAGAACCACTTTCTTTATCAAATCCTAAAAACCATAAAACAAATGCACTTGCTAAAAATGACTTACCCCACTTTCTTGAAACAAATACATGGTTATGTCTAAAATACCTTAAATACTTTTGTTTCTTTTCGTTAAACTCTTTAATTCCAAGAACACAAGCTATATCAAACTTCTGTGCATCATCAGGTTCAAAATGCTTACCTGCCCATTCGCCTTTTTGATGAGTAAAGAAATGGCAAAACTTTTCAAATGCTATTGGATCTGCTTCTTTATAGTAAATGTTCTTTCTTTTAAGCAATTCTTCAATAAGTCGACATTGATTCTTAATATTCTTGTTAAACTTATGTGGGTATTTCTTAACCTTTTCAATATAATCAGTAATCCAACTTAACATAATATCTCCTAATCTGTTCTATCAAATAATGCTTTCAATTCTTCCATCTCTTTATCTTTCTTACTCTTTGTTGACTGTAAACCTTGCTTTGCTCGACCTAAAGGACTAATGCCAAGTTGGTCTAGGTATTTTGTCATTATCAAACTAAAGTCTTTTTTTATTTGATACCATTGATTAACTTTAAGAGCTGTCTTTGCATCTCCATTTCTATCATAGCCACCAGTTTTCATTTCAACAAACATTTCAGGTTTCTTATTCCACTCTTTGCAAGCTCGGTCATACTCTGCTTTTGCTTTACAATAAACTTCCATAACCATTGTATCAGCATCACTTACATAACCACCTTGTGTTCCCCTTATAATTTCAACTAAATGATTCCAAATCTTTAATTCTTCTTTTGTCAATGATTCAGGTGGAACAAACTCTTGCTTTTCATAAATTGGTGTTGCTTTTTCTCTCTGCTCTTTATGTTCTTTTGTTTCATGATAAACACTTTGGTCTATTTTTATTTTTGGTGTTCTTCCCATAAAAACTCCTTATAAGTTATCCCAATCTTTTAAAAATTGTTGTAACGGACTTATTCGCTCGTGCATTAAATTATGATGTTCAGGACAAAGTGCAATTAAATTTTCATAATCTAATCTTTTGCTCCAATCTTTCTCAATAGGCACGATATGATGAATTTCACGAGCTTCATTTATAATTCCATCTTTTAAACACATCTCACAAATTCCGTTGCTATCATAAAATTTTGTCGCTCTTAAAACTTTCCAACTTTTTGACTGATAAAACGAATCAAACTTTTCGTGATATGATTTATTTTTTTTGTTCATAAAATTTTCCTATTTCAATAAAAGCCCTTAAATTTTTTGCGACTTTTTAAACTTTTTTAAAACAAATCTTTGACCTTCTTTGACTTTGACCTTGTTTGACTTTATCTCAAATAAAATCGAAAAAGTTTGAAGAAGGGTTTTTTCCGCGATTTTTATCAACCCTTAACTTTTAAAATGGGGTATAGGGGGGTTATTCTTGTGGCATTTGATAAACTGCATCATAATTTAAAGTTTTTAGTTCTACACTATCATTTTCGCCAACAGTTCCAACCTTTTCTTTTGCTTTTGAACCAGATTTTGGTTGAGCAATAACCTTACCACTTAATGCAACACAAATTTCATCTAAAACTTGCATTGCTCTTTCTGTTGTTTTATATTTTCCTACACAAACAATACCATTATATATATTGCAACATAAAACCTTTGGTTCTTCATAACCATTATTATTGTTTGGATTATATTTATATTCTTCTTCTAAATATAAATCTTTTACTTCCATAACCCTATCTTTATTTTGACTTCTAATAAATAACTTACTCATAATTATTCTCCTTTTATATTATCTAATTTAATTATTGTAATATTTGAACCAGCAAATATTTCTTTTACTTGTTCAAATGTAGCTCCTTTAGCATCAAATGTATCAATTACTAAAAACTTGCTAAAACCTCTTGATTTGTTTGTTTTAATTTGTCTTAATACTGCTGGATAATCATCACTTAAATTTGGCTTTATTTCTACACAAGCATCTAATCCTTCAATGCTATGCTTATTATTTAATATTAAATCAAAGTTTAAAATTAAATCCCAACCATCTTCTTCAAACTTTTTCTTTATTATTACTGCAAATGTTGGTTTATTATCTAATTCATTTAATATCGTTTCATTATAATAATCACTTCGTGAATAAAATTGTTTTTGTTTATTAATAAATTTTTCCCTATCAACAAATAAACCAAAACCACTTACCTTAAAGAAATTTAAACAAAACTTATTATCTAAAAATAATGTTTGTAATTTATTATGTTCAGGAGTTTCAGTTGGTTCAGTAAAATTATTAATAATAACTTGATATAAATTACCATATCTTTCTCTAAACCAATCTTGTTGTGCAATCCAATCACAATATTGAGTATCCATTTTCATAACTTCCATTGGTTGACCTTTATACTTACCAAATGGAATTAAATTTTTATCCATAAAATAACCCTCACAAATATCAAATTTTTATAGCTGTCACCAGTGTCACCAGTGTCACCAGTGTTTTTAGGATAATAAATAAATATATACAAAATACCCCTTTTTTACCCCAAAATTAGTGATTTTTCCTTTTGCATACGAATATATGTTTTTAGTGGTGACAGTGGTGACATATATATATAAATCTTTATAAATATAAATAAAATCAAGGTTTACAGTGTCACCAGTGCTGTCACCAGTGCTGTCACCAGTAAAAAGTGAGTGGTGACAATTTTTCCTATTTTTGTCACCAGTAGTGTTTCAAGTGGTGACAGTTTTGGTGAAGTGGTGACACTTAAAATGGCAAATCTATATTCTCATCTTCAATAGGTTCAAAGTTGTGTTTTTTTTCTTCTTGTGGAGCTAAAATACAAATACATCTGTATCTAATTCCATTAAGTCTAACTTGCTTTGTTAGTCTATCATCATCTGATTCAATATGACCTGCCTTTTTCCATTCTGTGTAAATTGCCTTTGAGTTTATGTCTTTTAAGAAATATGTGTCTAAAATGCTTCTATTAATGTTAATTTTAATAACATCTCCATTATCATTTTTAACATATTCACCCCATTGGTCTACATTTTCTGAATTGTTAAAGTGTCTTAAGTTACCAGCAACCCAATCAAATACTTGGTTATATAATCGTTCAGCTCTTGATACTTCAGTTTCGCTTAAAACAATTCCATAAAAATCATCTATTTTTAGTTTTAGGTTATCTTTAAAAATGCATTCATTTGCTAGTTCATCTGCTAACATAAGCATTGCTCCAGCCATTGATTGTTTTCCTGTTGCACCTGTTTTAATAAATTGAGTGTTATAATTGTTATATTTTGCAATAATTTCATTTTTATCTAGTGTCTTTATATACTCAATAAATTTCTTTCCAGCAAAACCATAGTTATTTCTCCAAGCATTACAAACATCATTAACATCATCAAAACCTTTTAATAATGAAGATGAAGTCTGCAAATTAATAATTCTATTTACAGCACCACCTTTTGAATTGTTGTCAGTTATTGGATGCTCTCCTGTTGAAATTCCCCAAAGTTTCCACTTTCCAATATTAGCAATACCACCACCAGCTTTTCCTCTTATCTTACCTTTTCCTTGAGTAATAAGATAAACAATATCATCATTATTTGACTTGTTTGCTGTTTCAAGTTCATCAATGTTTAGTGGCATATTTTGTAAATAATCACAAATAAGTTCACAACCAACTTTTGTTGAGTTAAATGTTATAATAATTCCGTCATCATTTGCTGGAAGTCCCCAAACACTTGCTCCACACATTAAAGCAACAGACTTTCCTGTTCCAGTGCTTCCCCATAAATGAGTAATTGCACCAAGAACTCCAGTTAGCTTTAATAATGGACTTGCAAATTCACTAGCTAAAACTATTCTAAAAAACAAATGTGAGTTTCTTGCTATATTTGTTGCTCTTAACCATTCATCAAAATTTCCGTTTTGAGTAAATGTTTCCATATTTAAACCATCTATTTTTGAAAGTTTAATATCTTCAGCATAAGGCAAGAACTTATCTTTAAACCAACCTAATTGTGAAGTTTCAAGTGAATAAGGCAATTTGCTATAATTTATATTTTCCATTACAGATAAATAATTTACTAAATTTGAACTATTTAATGAGTTTACTGCAACACCTTTATTTGCTAATTCAATTATTTTATTTTTGTTTGCTATTATATTTTTGTCAACAATAACAGATTTCCATTCATTACCACGATAAAAATGAATTTGTAATTTGTCATTTTCAGTTGTAATGTTATGTAATATTCCTGAAGGTATAATTTTTTGTGGGAACACAACTTTTAATTCTGTTTCGCCATCTTTTGAAACTGGCTGTAATATTCCATCTTCGCAAATTTGGAACTTACCAAAATCTAATTTATTAATCATTTCTTGCATGGCTTTTACCCCCACCAACAACTCTTAACACTTCATAAAATCCATTATCTAAAAATTTAATACCATAATCTTTATCGCACAACACAAAAGTTCTATCAGTTAAAAAAACCATAATTATATCATTTTTTACAACAGCTTTGTCAAATTTATGTTGTGGTATCAGCTCAATTTCTTTTTTAACCATCACACACACTCCTTAATTTTAACCAATTTTATCTTTAATTAAATCTGTCAAAAGAACTTTAAAAGTTATCTTATTTTTAACACAATATTCTTTTAAAGCATAAAAGACATCTTCATCAAGCTCAACAGTTAGTCTTTTTATATTTTCTTTCATAACTCTCCTCCTACTTATATTCTAATTTTAACAAATTATAAAACTATTGTCAAATAAAAAGTGCCATATATTTATGACACTTTCTTTTTAATACTCCACTTATTTTCAAATACATTCCACTCATAGATCCATCCAAAATAATTCTCTGCTATATGTTTCTTCTGCCAAAAGTTAAGCTCTGTGTTGGTTTCTTTTAAGTAAGTGCCAAATAATTCAGGATCGTTTTTGCCTTCGCCTTTGTGATAGGCATTACACCAAATACAGAAGTCCAAATAAACTGATTCGCCATTAAGTTTTCGTTGTGTAAATTCTTCTCTGTCTTTTTTAAGGTTTTCTTCGTGGATTTCGTTATATAGTTCTTCAAATGATACCTTCTCGTTGTTCTCGTTCATTTTGCACCTCCAATACTTTCTTTGCTTTATACTTATAATTTTTAATTGTATAAACTGGTTTGCGATATTTAGTTATTTTGCCTTTATATTTTTCTAACAACAAATCAGAACAAGCTAACTCTAATGCTTTTTCAAGAACATTTATTTTATCGCTTTCTTTGTTGTCAAATAAGTTTCCATTTCCATCTAAAAACAATATTAAGCTAAACGGACATGGTTTTACATTCTTATTCTTATCAAGCCATTTATAATATTCTTTTTCCAACTTTTGTCTTTCACTAAATAGCATAACTACTCCTTTTTTACACTTTTCGGCATCAAAATTTACCGAAAATTAACACTTTTTTGGACTTATTGAGCATCTTTTGCACTTTTTTGCTCAGTATAGTGAGCATTTTTGCTTGGGACATTTGTGTCCTTACCATCTTCAAGTTCTTCCATTTTGTCTGCAAGTTCAAAATAACACATATATAAAGCCCACTCTTTCAATTTCTGCCATCTATCTTGGAGTGCTTGATTTTCAATAAGTGTTTTTGCTCCTACCTTGTTCAAATCTTTCATAAAGTTTAAAGTCCATTTAAAACTTTCTAAATCTTCAAAGCCTTCTTCTTCCATAAAATCTTCAAACTCTGCAAGTTTAAAATATACATCATCTATTTTATCTATGCTTGGTTCTTCTGCATCAACCCAAAATTCTTCATTTTCAAAATATCTATCTTCTTTTCTTGCTGTTAATCTACCCATCTATATTCCTCTCAATTTGGTCTAAAATTTTGACAAAATAATTTAAAGCATCTTCTTTTCCGTTGCCAAGATTTATCAAGGTATCTTCAATTCTACAAAGTTTTTTCCTAATCTCCTGCACAACTTTTTTTCGTTCTTCTGCAAGTCGGTCGGTTAGTAGTTTGAGTGGACAAGATTTTAATCTTTTTTCAGCAACAAATCTCTCATCAATATAAATAAGTATTGTTGCTTGACACCAATAACCTAAATCATCTTTACAACACAAACTACAATTTCCACAACAATCAGGCAACTCATCTACATAAATGTTATTCATCTGCGTAGTCCTCCGTTTTTATTTGAGATGTGTAATGTTCATCACAACCCATTTCCTTCAACCTTTCAATAAATTGTTCACAGGTTTCATTGTTTGGGTAAAAATAATCAATAACCCATTGAAAAGGTTTTGTATGTTTTTTTAAAACATCTTTTGCTTCTTCTATTGCTCTTTCAACACAAAGTTCAATATAATCTTGTTCGGTCATATTATAATCTGTTATTGAATCAACAATTGTTGAAAATCTACAATATTTCCCATTTGGTTGTTTACAAATAAATGCTCCCATACTACACTTCTCCTTTTTGATAGTCATTAAAATATATAAATTTGAGTCTTTTTTTTGGCTTAAAGTCTCCACAGTTTGTTAAATAAGAAAGCCTTGTTAAAAAACCGCTTCCACCCATATATTTCTTGCAGTAAATAAGTCCAGTATCAATTCTTTTAAGATACTTGCAATACACACAAGGTGTATCGTTTAAACATCTAAAACTGCTCATTTTTATTTCCTCCTATTAAAACCAACTTCCACAAACAACACGAACCCATCCACGACTATCTATAAACATTGTTTTGTCATAATCAAATTCATAATGCGGTGTAAACCTTTTTTCTGTTGTCCACATACTACTTATCTCCATCAAAATAATCATCTAATTTCTCAAATTCTTTAAACACTGAAACGAATATATCGCCTGCGGATTGTTTTTCTTGTTCTTCTTGCTCTCTTAACCTCATAACAACAGCTTTGCATTTGTCGCAAATTTTTGGTGCATCGTGTATTGAATACACTGGAACACTTTCTCCACAAATTAAACAATATGTTGCTAGTATATCTTCTTCTTTAACTTCTTTTGTTTCTACTTCCCATTTCATACTACTTACTCCTTAAATCATTGATTTGTTGGTTAATTTTACTTAACACAATTGCTAATGCTAAATTACACTCATCTAAATTAAATAATTTTTCAGCATCTGTTTTAACCTTTTCCAGTTCATCAATCGCTTTTTTGGTTTCTGTTTTATAAAGATGTTTACAATCTTCTTCAAAGGTTTTGAACTCTTTTTTATATTCATTATCCATTTCTTTTAGTTTGAATTTATATTCTTTCTCTTTCTCTGCAAGTTGCTCTCTTAATCTATCACATTCTCTAATTTCTTCTTGCCAAGCCCTATATCTTGCATCTGACTCACTTTCACTCTCTCCAAGTTTGGCTTCTAGGTCGGCGATACTTGGAATTTCAATAACTTCACAAATTTTATAGTCTAACCTATCTATTTGCATTAGTATTTCTGCACAATCTTTATGTTGATATTTTTTTGCACAGTCTTTACTTTTAGTCCAAGAACCATCTCCCCAATAATACATATTTTTTTCTTTGTTTCTAATTATAAAAAAGTTAGCCATTCTTCAACTCCTCCAAATGTTTTTTTTTGCTTCTTCTTCGGTTGTAAATAACATAATTTCATCAAAACCAAACCCATCAACATCATAATAAGTAAAATCAATAAAATTTTCAGTAATTTCAACATCAATCCAATCTATAATTGTTTTGTCAGGTTCATTACAATTTTTGTAACAATGCCACACTTCTTGCCCAACCTTAAACTTTGGCTCAATGCAGTTCGCTAGTCGGTGTTCGAGGTCGGCGATTTTAGCATCTTTTTCTTTAAACCTTTCTTTAATATAGTTTCTATCTTCTGTGCTTAACTTGTGCAAGATTTCTTCTTTTTTACTCATTCTTCAACTCCTTTCTTGTTGCTTTATGGAATACTGGACAAATTTCGTATTCATCGTGTGGCAAGAATATTCGCATTAAACCTGAACCGAACAGACAATCAATTCCAACTCTATTCCAACTACTATCCATTATTATTGAAAATGTATCATATCCGTATAATCTTCCTACTGCTTTATTATCTAAACAAGCAATAACTTCATAAATTCTATATCCACTACTATCTTTTCGCCTTGTAGGTAATAAAACAATACTATCAATATCTACTGGTTCATATCCTTTAATATATGGCAAAGCTTCAAACTGTTTTCGTGTCATTTTATTAATTTCCATCTTTCAACATCTCCCTTGCTTTTTTTAAAAAATAATCACTACACTTTTTACTTTTATCTTTCAAACAACCACATTCGCCTTGTTTTGCAGGACAAAAAGTAATGTGTTCATTAGTTAATTCCAATGCTTTATTTAAAATCTTTATTTCTTCATCTTTTTCACTTAATAATCCATTTACATAAACAATAGGACATTCATCACGATGATAAACCTCACAATTTTCCATACAACAACCATCTTCCCAACTTGAATAATAGTTAGGACATAAGATTGAATAATCTAAACTTTCTTTACTCACTTTTCCCCACCTACCTTTTCAACAAGTCCTGCTTGTATTAAGTCAAAAATTATTTCTTCTACTCTTACAAGACATTTAGTTGTTTCATTTGCATCAATATAAAAAACTAATAGCCTTTCTTTAAGACCAATAATACATCGAACATTATAAATATCACGATAATAATAACAATAATATATTTCATCTTTTTCAAACCCAAACTTTTCAAGTTCTTTTAAATCAACATTATCTTTAATTTTTAACATTGCTAAAATCTCCTTTAATTTATACTCTAATTATACACTAGCAAGAAACAAAGGTCAACTAATTTATTAACATTTTAACATTTTAACATAAATATTTTTAACAATAAAAAAGAGAGCTGTTACACTCTCTTTACCACCACGATAGTCTTTCCTATCAGTCAGAAATTTTCAGACCGAGTAATGTGGGACTTGCACCCAGCAACATTCGCCACTCTCTTATTTCATTACTCATAAAATTGTGAGCCATAGGACTTCCACCTATAGATAATATGGTTTTCTTGGTTCACAACTCTCCCATATCTTAAAGCATTAGTGTCTTTTGTGTTTTGGCAACTAGTATATATCGGCTTTTATTAGCCAATAACCAAACACTGCTAATTCCACCACTCACAACTTGCTAGCACTTGCAAATCAGTACTTGTGCTATAATTATTTTATATTTTTTTAGATTCCATGTCAATCAACTCAATAACCTTTCTTCCAGTTGATAGCTTGTGGCAGAACCTGAACTTGACATTGAATAGTTGAGCATATCGTTTCATTTCGTTGTAAACTTGCCAACCATAAACATTTAAAAATCGCTTACCGTCTATCTGTTCTTTAGCTCTCCACTTTAATAGCTTTTCCTTGTCAAAGTTTTCTTCTATTAAAAAGATAAGAAGTATGTTATTGTTTTTGGCTCTAATACACTCTTTCTCAAACCTTTCTTTGTCGCAAAACATATTTGTCGCAAGCTCTGTGATGTTCCGTTTTAAATCTATAACAACATCTTCTTTGCCTTTGATACAATAGTCGCCTACATTTAACTTGATTCTTTCAACTTCAATATTATGTTTTTTAAAGTAATCAAGCAATGTTTTCTTTTTAGGCAACTTTTCCCTTGTATCCATTTTTATTATTAAATTATCTTCCATACAAAAATTATATGAAAGTTAAATTGTTGTTGTCAAATAATTTTAAGTGTTGTTAAAATGGGAGACGATCATCATCCACAGGTGTAAAGTTCTTTACTGGTTCGCCTGTTGTATTTTCGCCTTTACTATTACCATAAGTGAAATGAACTTGAGTAACATTAAGTCTTGTTGTGTGTCTATTTTCTCCAGCATCTGTTTGATAGGTGTTGGTGTAAAGTTCGCCTTCAACAATAATTTCGTTGCCTTTTTTGAAGTATTTATTGATTAAGTCTGCTGTACCTCTCCAAGCTTCGCAGTCCATAAATAAAGTTTTTTCGTTTTCTTCGTTGATTTTTTTGTTCCAAGCGATAGTGAAATTTACAACTGAAACTCCACTGCCTGTTGTTCTTAATTCAATATCTTTTGTTAATCTTCCTTGTAATACTACATTATTTAACATCTTTTTTTCTCCTTTCTATATATCTAACCGTATATTTCCAAATAAGTTCTTTTAGATTTGCATATTTTTCTATTCTTGAAAGTGGTATATTATTTGCATAACAAAAATCACAAGCATTTTGATAACTACTAAATGTTTTTATTTTTGTTGCCATTAAAAACCAGCCTTTTCTTTACATTGAGCTGAACAGAGTGCTTTACCATACTTTTGCATAGATCCTTGATAAGTTTGCTCATCAATTACACTTCCACATACAGAACATAATCTTTTTGGAACTGGTTTAATGCGAAGTGCATCAGTTACTGTTCCAAAAGCCTTAACACCAACTTCTACATAAACACAAATCTTTTTACCAATCCATCTTTCAATAAATGGAGTTCCTGTTGCTGTTTCCAATCCTTGAAAGTTTGTCTTTGCATGAATAATCATTGGTTTAGGGAACTCCTCAAAGTATATCAATAATTCTTCTTTTGAAAGTTCTTCTTTTGTTGCTTTAAAATTTCTATTTGTTTTAACTTTTTCCATATCTGTAACAAGTTCTTGTTTTACATCTTTTATTGTTAAAATCATATCTTTATATATTGGCTTATCGTTAGCATCTGCACCAACACATAAATCCCATGAACCGATGTAGTCCTTGTTGATAGTTTTCTTCCACATAGTTAATTCTGCCATAACTCTCTCCTTTTCACATAAAATTTCACTTATTTTTAATGTTTTTTGCGTTTTTTAGTTTATTCAATAAAATCAAATATTGAATACTGAATTGGCTTTTTATTGTATTTTTTGCCACTTTCAAACTTTGCTCTAATTTGTTTTAAAGTCAAGTTTGGTTTAAAACTATTAAAGCTGTCTTTTTCCATTTCTTCAAGCATATTGAAATAGTCAGGGTAGTCTTTCCATAAATTCCATAAATCGTTTAATGATTGTTTAGGACAGAACCAACACCCCCCCCTATAAGACTTTTTATACTTTGGACTTAATAGGTTATTTGCTTGGCATATTTCAAATGCCTTTGCTTCAGATATATTAAAATCTGCAAGTGTTATATATTTGTGATTTTTAGTTTCTAGTTGCTTGTATCTTTCAAGTCTTTTTGGTTCATCTTTTGCTATACCAATATATTCAGTAACTGCACCATACCCTTTAATAATGCCTTTAATAAAGTTATTTATTGGATCAAGTTTAAGTCTGCCATTACACCAAGCACCGATTGTATATGGGAAACCATAAAGGTCGCCTATATGGTTTCCTTTTTGCTTAACTGTATAAAATTGTTCTGTAAAGTTCTTTTTAGCAGTTAAATGTATAACTTCAATTCCAAACTTATCTTTTAACAATTTTTCAGCTTTAGGAATCCACTCTGCCATTAAAGGATGTTCGCCACTTATTTTATCATTAAACTTAATATCACAAAATATTACATAGTCTAGTGGCAGTTTTCTTTTAATGACTTCAACTAGCATTGCTAAACTATCTTTACCAAAACTAACACTTGCTATGTATTTCATAACCACTCCTACAAAATCTCAATATCGTTTTCGCTTAATTTTTTAGAACCTAAACAATAGTCGCACTTGCAACATTTAATTGGTTCTAACTTACCTTTTTTAATGTCATCAAATATTGGAGCTTTAACAATGATTTCTTGAAGTGCATCGTTAATTGTTTCATCGCTAAACTCAAATATTCTTTTATCAGGTGTTTTTTGTTTAGTTATTACTGCTAATCTAAATGGCAGTTTTTGTTGTTTGGTTTGTTGATAAAGTGTTTGATAGATAGCAGATTGGAAGTGATAACCATTTGCTTTAAAAAATGGCATCTTTTCGTTATCTTTCCAAATATCTTCACAGTCTTTTAAAACTTTACCATCAACAATACAATCTTTCTTTAAGCTGTCAATTTTGCCTTTAAACTTAACACCTGCAATATTGCCAGTAATAATTTGTTGTCTTTTGCCTTTTAGTTGCTCATAAAAGAATTTGTCTTGCTTAATGATTTCGCAAAGTTCTTCAGCTTGTTTAAACCCTGCTTTTAGTTCGCCAGTTCGTGTGTTGTATATTTCAGGATGTTCTGCTTTAAAAGTTTCAAGTTCGCCATCTAACCAACTATCAACATAACTTCCAATAAGCATCGATTCGCTTTCTTCAAATTCATACTCGCCATTTAATATCGCCATAGCTTTTGCTTGACATTCATTAAACTGCTTAAACTGACTAAATGACATATACTCTTGGTCTGCTTTATTTGAATAATAATTCTTCTTTGTTAGTTTCATATTTAATCCCATCCTTCACAACCACAATAATATTGGTCGAACTCTTGATTTGGTCTATGTTTAAAAAATGGCAAAGACAAACTGCTTTTTTCTTTTTTTCTGCAATAAATACAAGTTGCCTCTCTGCCATCAAGGTTTGGTTCTTCTTCAGCAGGTTCGCCACACATACACATTACACAATATGGCAAACCATCAGAAGTTTGAGCATAACCTTTATGACCACATTTCATTAAAACTGGCACAAATTCTTTATCTAAATCAATAACTTCAACTTCTTCATCACACATACTAAATACCTTCTTTTTCAATTCTTTTTGCTTCTTTAATTGATATTCTCCATGACTTACCAATCTTGACAGCTTTAATTTTTTTATCGTTTATTAAACTGCAAATAGTCTGTCTTGTAACTTTTAACCTTGTCGCCAAATCAGATGCAGTAATAAATTCAGGTTCATAACTACTCATTATCTTGCTCCCAAATCTTTCATTTTATTGTAAACATCCTCAACATATTGGTCATAGTCAAAAGGTTGTTTGATTAAGTCTTTTGAAAATACACCAAATAAATTGCAAAATTGAACTTCAGTAAGTTTTGTAATTTGATAAAGTGCCTCTCTTATACAATCTCTTAAATCCTTTTCGCCATGATATTTGCAAATGTAATAGAAGTTGGCTTTATCCATTACTTCTTTTTCCAGTTTTTCTAGGTTGAATTGTAAGTTGTGTTGGCTCATTTTTTTTCTCCTCTTCTATTTTATAAAATTGTCTAGCACAAACATTATAGTCTTTTCTAATTTCATGTGGAATATCGCACTCGTGTTTATCGTTTCTAAAAATACACCCTTTGCAATAATCCATTTTTCCAGCCATGTCGCACCTTGCTAAAATGCTTGAATTATACTTTCTTTCGTCTAATTCGTTTTGTTTTTCATTTAAGTTAATCATGTTTCTTCTCCTTATTTAATTTTTTATCTATAAACAGCATGACTCTGCCTATATCTGAATCCTTTAACACGAAGTTTGGTAAGCTATCAATATAATCAATAATAGCATTTACACCTCGCTCATACCTTAAAGCCATAATAAGAACTTTAATTGTTTCTTTAAGCCTTTTAATTTCAATAACGTGTTTTGCTCTTTCGTTCTTTCTAATCATATCTTCAAATTGATTAAGTTTTCCCATAAGTTGTTCCATCTCATCTCCCTCCTAAACTGTATAAACAAAAACCTTTGTTTTATACTCCCTAACTTTTTCAATAAAGTCTTTACCAAGCAAGATGTTTTGGAATAACCAAAGCAAATCATTTATTGTTGCTTTCATTCCGTTAATAAATGTTTCTTTTTTAAAGATGTTTTCTAAAATTTTTTTATTCATATTGTTAAATCCCCTTTGTAAGCTCTTCAACTTACAATACAATTTTAACATTATGCGTTTATTATGTCAAATAAAATAATGATAATTTTAACATTTTCTTAATTTTTTTTTCATAAAAAAAGAAGTCTACTAAAAAATAGACTTCTCCCAAAGAACAAGCAAACTTTGTATCGAATTTAATAAAAAAGGACTTTTAACATGAATAAAAATTTGTTGTCAAAACTGAATTGCTTGTTTTTAAAATATTTAATTGTTTGATAGGACTCTAACCTATCTGTAAAGTTGATTTGGCTGGAATTAATCACTTAATGTGATGCAACAGCACTCTATAAATCAACTTAACTACATTATAGCATACTTTTTTAAAAAGTCAAATATTTTTTATTGGAGTCAGTAGCTGGAGTTAAACCAGCCTTCACGATTTTGCAGACCGTTTCCTAATCGCTCGGACATACTGACATAATAACGGAGAGCAGTTTATTCTACTCTCCAAGCATCTGTGATAAACTCGTTGCAACAATCCCACAAGTCAAAAATTGTGCCGTCAACAAGACAAGTTATGTGTCCGTTAATTCTTAATAAATAAACTCCAAATGGGTTTCTATCGGCAAATTCTCCAACTAATAAACCATCACAATTTACTCTATGATATTTAAAAACATCATCAAGTAAGTGTCTGTAACAACAAACACAAAGTTTTTCACAGTTAAATAGTTCAGCAATAAGTTTTAACTTTTTTTGAACTTCTGTATAAGGCAAACCACTTGCCAAAGTTATTGCTCTCGTTACACAATCTTCTTCTTTTCTACCCTATCTCTTTTTTACAAGTCAACCATAGGGATTGTTATTATAATAAACAAACCTTGACATAGTAGCACCACCTCCTTAATCTTCATCGCCTTCTACGATGTAATCATGATAAGTTGCAAGTTTTTCTCCACCTTTAACTTTAACATCATCATCTTCTAGCCAATCTTTAGCCAATCTTAAATAGATATCCATGTTAGCAGTTCCAAGTGTTTTGCAGTAGTCTGTATAAACCATAAGAACAGTCAAATAGAACTCATCTAATGAAAACTTATCAAACTTAATTCCCATTTCTTCAGCTTTCTTTTTAATGTTTTCTTTTGAGAAGTATTGCTTATCTTTATCTTCAAGTTCTTCTTTTAACTTTTCAGACCACTCCATAATTTCCTCTTGACCTAACATTCCACTATCATAATCATAGGTTCTTTGATAGTTTCTGCGACCATAACGAGCCATATCTCTTCTTCTACCACCACGAGCATTATCTTCGCCCATTCCATAGTAACCAGTGAATCTACCCATAGCCTCTATTGGCATATAACCTTGAACCATTGGATAATGTCCATCTTCATAGTTATAATCGCCTCTTGATTGATAGTTTGCTCTTGAGCCGTAATTTGCCCTTGAATAGCCACTTTGTCCAGCATAGTCGCCTCTTCTACGAGCCATGTCCATTTCCCTGCGATTTCTTGCCATATCTTCCTCGCCATAGAAGTCGTTTAAACCAGCATATACTTCGCCAGTTTCATAATCTCTTGGCATATATGGATCGTGTCTAATTTCTTGATTTTGTTTTGTCATTTCTGCAAGGTCATACTCATACTCGCCACGATTATATCTTCTCATGTCATCCATCATAAGTCTGTCGCCTCTTGCTCTTCGTGAGCTTACCACATAACCACCTTCCGAACCATAGGGGTTTCTCCCATCATAACGCATTGCTCTTCTTTGCATTGCTCTCATACTTCTAGGCATTTTCAGTTACCTCCTTTTTTGGTGTTTTAGTAACTTTAATTGTTGTTGTTTCGGTTGGTGTAGTTGTTCTTAAACTAAAATTTGCAGGTGTTACAGCACCACCAGTAGTTGCAGGAACTGGCAAACTTAAAAGATTGTTTGCTGGACTACATTTAAGCCCACCCAAAGATTTAAACACACCACCAATAGCATTTGTTGACACTATTGTTGAGTATCTTGTTCTTGTTCTAATTGCACAGGCTGTTACTTGTGAACAATCACATCTTACAAAAGGATAAACGGTTGTTGTGTCTCCACCGATACTAAAAGCAACTGGCATATTTATTGTTGCTTCATCAGGAATTGTTTGAGCAATAATAATGCAATACTTACAGCCATCTCCATAAGCTCTAACTGGCAAATCAATAACAAGTGTATCTGTTCCATCCACAGTTACAACTGTTACACTTTGCGATATAACTAATTTATCGCATAATTGACAACTTGGTTTACAAGCCATATTTATATCTCCTTTCATTAAAATCAAAACAAGGATGCAGAGAAAATCTACACCCTTGTTGAAGTATTAAAATTTTCTCACTACATTAAAGTAGGAATATTCGGTTTTCCCGAATTTTCTTTTTAGCAACAGCCACATCCATTGTTGCCATAGTTACCAAAACCATAAGCAGATTGATAAGGGTTGCAAGTAATATAAGCTGGGATAGGACATGGTTTAATTTCATCAATAATAGTTCTTGTTTGTCTATCATTTGAAATTTGAGCTTTAAGTCCTGAATTTTCAGCTTGAAGTGAACTAATCTTTTCACTTGTTAAGTAATCAAGAATTGCTCTTGTGTTGTCTTGACCTGCTCTTATAATATCGCAAGTGTTTTTAGCATTTTCATATTTCAAACCATCAATGCTTCTTTGTGTTGTGCAACAGCAGTCTGAAATTTGTTGTCTAATATCACAGCAACATGATGCAATTTGTGTTCCAAGTGCATTAAATCCAGCTTGGTTTTGATAACCAAGTGTGCAGATTGCATTGTTAACACCAGCAAAACCTGATGTTAAAGCATTATTTAAACCTGCAAAACCTTGGTTGTTATAGTTAATAGCATTTGCCTGACCAATTAAAATATCATTCAAATCTGACATAATTTCGCTGTTAGCAAATCCAGCAGAAAGTTCAGCAGTTGTAGCACAGTTGCCTCTGTTGTTTCCACCACCAAAGCCAAAGCCACCGTTACCAAACAAGCCACCAACCAATGCAAGACCTATAATCCATGACCAGTCATTCCAGCCATTGTTTCCATTGTTGTTATTTCCTGTTACATAAGGAACATCGCCTTCAATATACATTTTTTATTCTCCTTAATTTTTAGTTTATATCACACAACAAAATTTTAGTCGACATCAAACCTTGTTGAAGATACCTATTTTTTAACACCCATCATTCTTGATAAGTTATCAAACATTTGTGGGTTAATACCAGTGTTTTGTTTCATAAGTTGCATGACAAAATCTCTCATGTTTCTTCCTTGAGCCATATTTTGAAGTTGTGTTAAACCTTGCTTTACATTTGGATTTTGTTGTATAAGTATATTTATAACTTCATTTGGACTTTTTCCACTATTGGCAAGGTTAATAATTGATTGTAAACTATTGTTTAAATTATTTATCATTTTTAGAATCTCCTTTTGTTAAGAGTTTCACTAAATGTTCCATTTTATCAAACCTTGAGTTAAGGTTTTTTAATTCTTCTCTCGTTATAAAGTTCTTTGCATCTTTTTCACTTAAAAGACCTTTTATGTCATCAAACTTAACAAATTCTTTAAAATCAACTTCTTGCTTTGGATCTTCTTTAACTTCTTCTTTTTTATCTAAACCTTTCTTTTTAAAAACAAATTCTTCAAGCGATGGTTCGCCCATTTGGTTTGAACTTTTTATATAAAACTCGCCCAAGTTTTTATCAATAAACATTACAGAAGCATTTGGCATTACAATATATGCTTTTGCTTCATCAATAGTTCCATATCTTACATCACTAAATGGCACACATTGATTTTGTATTGGTTGAGTTTGTTGTGTCTGCATTTGCATTTGTGGTTGTTGTGTTGGCTGTTGTTGATAAGCCATATAACTTGGTTGATAGTATGGACTATAACCTGCTCCTAAATATGAACCACCCATATATCCGTTTCTGTTATTCATAATTTTTTACCCCTTATTCGCTAGTTTGGTCTTGAGAGAAGCATAACTGCGAATATTTAAGTTATGCTATCTCTTTCTGACAACTAAATTTTAGCAAAATAAAAACACCCTACTCAATTGAGTAAGGTGCTAAAAAAGTGCTAATTTATAACTCTATATTTAAAGTTTTACAAATTTGCTTTTTATGATAAATAATTGCAGTTTTAGAGTAATTTCTCTCATGTTGAATCTCAACCCATTTATAGTTATGAATAACTTTAAGAACTAAAGTGTCAATCATCATTTCAGATAAGTGTTTACTTCTTGCATAGTTCCTTAATTCTTCTTCGCTCATAGCATAAATATTTTTAACTTGCTTTGCTATTTCTTTCTTTATATCAATATAATCTTGAATTTTATATAGACAATAATTAATCAATATTCCTATTAACACACTAGAAAATATACTAATTTCTATTGGCAACATTAACTTCATTGCAAACATGAATGTTAATATTGAACAAAATAAGCAACCAATAATACTCATTAAAGGACTTTTTAACTTTACATGAAATATCTTTGGTACACAAGTTCTAAATACTTGCCATGATATATAAAACAATAATGTTTCAATTATTCTATCACTTAAAAATGCTATTGATAAAATTGCTCCGTTTACAATTATTTCAAAAATACATTTAATTAAAAATATTTTTAGTTTTATTTTAGTTATCGCTTTCATCTTTCTTGCTTTCTAAGTCTGCGATTACTTCTTCAAGAAGTTTCTTTTGTTCTTCATCTTTTGTCATTGAAAGAACAACCTTAAGCTTGTCAATATCTTCGCCAAGCCATAACAACCAACTACCAAGTCCCATTATTATCTCTCCTTTTTAAATTTTAATTTTCTATACAACAAAGTTATTATTAATACAATATAATAATCAATATTAAAAATAAAATACAATAAGAATGAATCGCTTAATGTTCCTATCAGGCTTATACTTTTTATGTAAGATGCAATTATTCCTAATATTGTTTGATATAATATTATTAATATTGACAATAATGGTTTCTTTGAAAATATTGATAACAACGCATATAGAACAACCAAACAAAATATAGTTGAAATAATTACTTCGGTTTTTATGATTCCAACATCATATAAAACTTTTACTATCCAAAACATAAAAACAGAAAGACAATACAAGAAAAATCTCTTGCTCTTTATTTTTATGTCAGGTTTTACTATAAGAAACAATATAATTGATTCAAACATAAAATATGTAAAATAAATCACATATCTTATAAAACTTGTATCGCAATAATTACAAAACTTAATAAAGTTCTCATTATTACATACAATATTAAAAAAATTGCCACCACAAATTTTAACTACAAAGCAAATCGCAAGTAAAATCCAACATATAATGATGGCTCTTTTCAATGTTTTCTCTTTATAATTATCTTTCGTGATGGTTTCTTTTGTTTTCATAGTAACAAACCTCTAGTTATTTTGTGCCTTTGCCTTATTAACAATCTCTTGTGCTTTGTTATATTTGTCAATAAAAGCTTGAGATTCTTTAAGTTCTTTAGCATCTTTTTTGTCTTGAATTGCTTTTACTTCTTCAGCTGTCAAAACTTTATCGCTAGTAGTTGACAACCAAATACCTGAAACTACTGCAACAATTTCACTAATCATAGCAACGATGTTAGTTACAGATGTTGCGATTCCAGTAAATTGTGGAATAAAGAAAACAACAACACCACCTACACCAAATACAGCAAGAATGGTTGTTAAAATCTTTTGTAATACTGTGCTTTTTGTCATTTTAATTTTCTTCTCCTTTAAATATTTTTCAAATCGTTTTACAAACCAAGCAATAGAAATAAGATTAAGTGTTTTTAAACTTTTCT
>JAZOMM010000087.1:0-1977 GCA_045653965.1 Christensenellaceae bacterium
ACCAACACTCGGTGGCATAGCAGAAGGCATTATGAAAATGGCGTTTGGTAACTCTATCGGCTTTGAGTTTGCTGATGTTGATATGCAAACAATCTTCGGTTACAACTATGGTGGATTTATTATCGAACTCGATGGCGATGCTAAAGTTGATAAGGCGTTTACATTAGGTTATACAACAGAAAAACAAGAAATTGTTTATAATGGAAAAGGCGTAACGCTAAATAACCTTTTAGGTATTTATGAAGATAAACTTGAAAGCGTGTTTAAGTGCAACGATGTTGACTGTGACAAGGGCGAAATCCCAGAAATTAAGTTCAGCGCTGATAACTGGACGCTTTCACCAACAAAGTTTGCTAAACCAAGAGTATTAGTACCTGTATTCCCAGGAACAAACTGCGAATACGATACTAAAAAGGCTTTTGCAAGAAGTGGCGCTGATGTTGACATCTTTGTTATCAAAAACCTCGTTGATGTTAAAGAATCGGTTGATGCTTTTGCAGAAAAGATTAAAAATAGCCAAATCATCTTTGTTCCAGGTGGATTCTCTGGTGGTGATGAACCAGACGGCTCTGGTAAGTTTATAACAGCATTCTTTAGAAACAAGGCAATCAAAGAAAATGTGAGCGACCTACTAGATAATAGAAAGGGCTTAGTTGGTGGTATTTGTAACGGCTTCCAAGCACTTATTAAACTCGGCTTAGTGCCTTATGGCAAGATTACCGATGAAATGAGCGAAGATATGCCAACATTAACATTTAACACTATCGCAAGACACCAATCAATGCTTGTTAAAACAAGAATCGCATCTAACAAGTCACCTTGGCTTATGCAAACTGAAGTGGGCGATGTTTATACAGTTCCTATCTCTCACGGCGAAGGTAGATTTATCATTAAGCCAGACCTACTTGAAAGTTTGATTAAAAACGGTCAAATTGCAACACAATATGTTGACCAAAACGGCAACCCAACTTATGACATTAAGTTCAATCCAAACAACTCTTACTATGCTATCGAAGGTATTACATCTCCAGATGGCAGAGTATTTGGTAAGATGGGTCACTCTGAAAGAACGGGCAACGGCTTATATAAAAACGTTTATGGCGAATACGACATCAAGATGTTTGATAGCGCTGTAAAATATTTCAAATAATAAAAAGTTAACAATGTAGGAGAAATAAAATGCAATACAAAAGTGATATTGAAATTGCGCAAAGCATAACACCAAAACACATTTTAGAAGTTGCAAAAACAGCTGGCATTGATAATAAGTACTTAGAACAATACGGCAACTATAAGGCAAAGATAGACCTTTCTATCTTAAATGAAACAAAAAGAGAAAATGGCAAACTTATTTTAGTTACTGCTATCACACCAACCCCAGCAGGCGAAGGTAAAACAACAACTACTGTTGGTCTTGCTGACGGACTTAAAAAAATAGGCAAAAACGTTATGGTTGCTTTAAGAGAACCATCTTTAGGTCCTGTTTTTGGCGTTAAGGGTGGTGCTGCTGGTGGTGGCTATGCTCAAGTTGTGCCAATGGAAGATATAAACCTTCACTTTACAGGTGACTTCCACGCAATCGGTGCAGCAAACAACTTGCTCGCTGCTATGATTGATAACCATATTTATCAAGCCAACGAACTCGGCTTCGACCCAAGAAGAATTACTTGGCATAGATGCGTTGATATGAACGATACACAACTCCGTTTTGTTGTTGATGGTTTAGGTGGCAGAGTAAACGGCACTCCAAGAGAAGATAGTTATGATATAACTGTTGCTTCTGAAATCATGGCTGTATTATGCTTGTCTTCTTCTATCACAGACTTAAAAAATAGAATTAAAAACATTATTATCGGTTATACCTATGACAATAAACCTGTAACAGCAGGTCAACTTAACGCTCAAGGTGCAATGACAGCACTCTTAAAAGATGCTCTAAAGCCAAACCTTGTTCAAACTTTAGAAGCAACACCTGCA
>JAZOMM010000088.1:0-1751 GCA_045653965.1 Christensenellaceae bacterium
GTCGCTATAGCATTTTGAACTAAATTTGTTTTGTCTATGCCAGAATTTAATGCAATTTCTAGTTTTTCTGGAGATGAAAGCATGCCGTTTCCTGCATAGAGTGTGGTAATAATAATTAATGCCGTCATTGTTAAAACCACAAAAGTGTCAAAGAAAACGCCTATCATTGCACTAACGCCTTGTTTATGAGCGTTTTCAACATTTGCTTGTGCGTGAGCGTGAGGGGTTGAACCCATGCCTGCTTCGTTAGAAAAAAGACCACGTTTAGCACCTTGGCTTATTGCAACTTTAAGTGCAGCCCCTATACCCCCACCGATTATTGGTTGTGGAATGAAGGCAAACTTGAATATCATATAAAAGGCTTCTGGAATAACCGTTATATTGCAAAATATAATGACAAACCCACCTATTAGATATAGCCCTGCCATAACAGGAACGATTTTTTCGGTAACTGATGCTAACCTACTTACCCCACCTATAAAAATAACGGCTGCTAGAAGTGCCAATATAATGCCGATAATCCATTTTTCAATTCCAGATACTTCATTTACAGTGCTAGCGATTGAGTTTGATTGAACGGTTGCGCCAACAAAACCAAGTGCGATAACTGCTGCAACGGCAAAGAAACCTGCCAAAAACTTGCCAAACTTACCCTTAAATGCTTGTTTTATGTAATAAACAGGTCCACCACTTACGCTTCCATCTTGATTAATAAGTCTTGTCCTTTGTGCTAACACGGCTTCTGAATAGTTAGTTGCCATACCGAAAAAGGCGATTACCCACATCCAAAATATAGCGCCTGGGCCACCTGTAAGTATAGCGCCACTTGCACCTATAATGTTACCCGTGCCGACTTGTGCTGCAATGGCTGTGGTTAAGGCTTGAAACGAACTCATTCCACCTTTTTCTTTTTTGCCGTTGAGTTTGAGATTACCAAAAACCTGTTTCATACCTTGCTTAAAACAGCGAACTTGAACAAATCTTGTTTTGATTGTAAAAAATACACCCACGCCAACTAAAAGAACAACCAAAATATAGTCGCTTAAATATGCATTTATTGTTTTTACTCCTTGTAAAAGGTCATCTAAAAATTGTTGCATTTGTTTCTCCAATAAAAAAGAGTTGCTATAAAAAAAGCAACTCCGAAAAATACTTTTATATTTTAATGCTCCGTCCTTTTGCCTGAGAGATTCGGGGCTAAGCCCTTTGCACCTTCGGCACTCAAATATTAGAGATTCTCCGGAATTTCTCCCCTTTCAGTTTGCTTATCCTAAAAGGTTCATCGAATATTTTTGTTTATTATATCATTTTTTGATAAAAAAGTCAAATATTTATAAAAAGTTAATCCTAACTTATTCGCCTTCAAAAAGTGGCGTTGAAAAATATCTTTCTGCAGTGTCAGGAAGAACTGTGACAACTGTTTTTCCCTTGCCTAAAATTTTTGCAAGGCGTTTTGCTGCTGCCACGTTTGTGCCAGATGAGATGCCACACATAATACCTTCAAGCCTTGCTAAGTCCTTTGATGTCTCCAATGCTTCTTGGTCGGAAATAATGCAGATATCTTCATAAATATTACAATTAAGAACAGGTGGAATCAAACCATCACCTATGCCCATTTGTATGTGAGAACCGATTGTGCCCCCTGCAAGAATAGCAGCGTTTTCAGGCTCAACTGCCCAAATTTTAATGTCTGGGTTTTGTGCTTTAAGATCTTCGCCTATACCTGTTATCGTGCCACCCGTTTCTATACC
>JAZOMM010000089.1:0-7156 GCA_045653965.1 Christensenellaceae bacterium
TTCGATGACCAACAAGGTCTATCTCATCCAAAACACTTGGCGAGCCTTGTCTCGTTTGTATCTAATGCCTAAATGTGATTTTTAAGACTAAAAAAACGCAAGGATTTTTCCTTGCGTTTTTATTTTTTCCATAAAAGTGTAGTTGGGACTATTATTAAATAAAATTTTAAAAGTTAACAAAGTTTTGCTTGCTATTGTTCGAGTTTTGGAATATAATATAATTATAAACTAAAGGAGTCAATATGTTTGATTATATTTCAGCAAGAGACATTGCTAACAAATGGAATATTTCTCAAAGAAGAGTCGCTATCTTTTGTATGGAAGGGCGCATAAAAGATGCTAAAAAATTAGGTAATATGTGGCTAATACCAAGTAGTGCTGAAAAACCTATTGACAAACGAACAATTCGTTATGAAAAACAAAAGAAAGTTGAATTAAAACCTTTTGTTAAATGGGTTGGTGGTAAAGGACAACTTGTTTCTCAACTTGAAAAACACATACCTACTGACGGAGAAAAAGTTTTAACAAAATATGTTGAGCCATTTGTTGGTGGTGGAGCATTACTTTTCAATATTCTTTCTAAATATAATTTTGAACAAATATATATTGGTGATACAAACAAAGAACTTATAAACGCATATAATGTTCTTAAAAATAATGTTGAAAAACTTATAAACTTACTTACTAAAATGCAACAAACATTTATTCCTATGGATGAAATTTGTCGCAAGAATTATTACTATAAAGCAAGGGAAAAATTTAACTCTTTAGTATTAAGTAAAAACACTGAAATAGAGAAAGCGTCATTGTTTATTTTTTTGAACAAGACTTGTTTTAATGGTCTTTATCGTGTAAATAAAAAAGGGCAATTTAATGTTCCTATGGGAGCATATAAAAAACCAACAATATGTGATGAAATAAACTTGCGTAATGTTTCAGAGGCATTACAAAACGTCAATATCGTTTGTGCAGATTATTCACTTTCAAAAGATTTTATTGATAAACAAACATTTGTATATCTAGACCCACCTTATAGGCCAATATCTCAAACTGCAAGTTTTACGTCTTATAATGCGGATTGTTTTGATGACAACGAACAAAAGAGACTTGCAAGATTTGTTGATGAAATAAATTTAAGTGGTGCAAAAATTATGCTTAGCAATTCAGATCCACAAAATGTAAACCCTCAAGATACTTTCTTTGAGGAATTATATAAATCATATACAATTAACAAAGTTGATGCAATTAGAGCAATAAACAGTAAAGGCGACAGCCGTGGCAAGATAAAGGAATTGCTTATTTGCAATTAAGGGAGATACTTATGGCAGAAAATTTAAACAAATCAATTTTTATATTAAGAAATGGAATTTTATTCAAATCGTGCCCATCGTGTTCTGTAGCAAATAATAAATTAGTTTTTTATCCTTGTCCAGGCTCTTTTGGGTATAGACATGACGGCGATAGACCATTTATTCAAAGTTTGTGTGGTAAATGTCGTGGACGCTCTAATTTAGGAGACCTATATGATGGATATACTTTTCTTCAAGAGGGCGATTTAATTATTCCAGCAATAAGAATTTTACCTATGAGTAAAGAGATTTTTCCATCATATTTAAAAGCAAAAGAATTTTTATTAAAAATCGTTCCAGAAAGAGGCAATACATATTATTATAAATCTCACAATTTGCTCGTTGAAAAAAACACATTAATATTATTTCAATACGCTGGCACTATTATTGCTCACGCAATCTATGAAAGTGAAAACAAAATTGATGATAGAGACGCACTTTTCTCTGATGGATATAAAGGTTATTATAAGTTTTTAGAAAATTCTATAAAAATTCTTTCAAATCCTATTGAGGGACAAGTAATGTCCGATAAATTTGCAGTACGTCTTTCTCAAGCAACAACTAACATTAAACTTTCATATTTTCCTGTTTTAATGGAATTGTTTGATGAAACGCAAGATGATATTATAGAAGAAGAAAATAAGAACATTGAAGAAAAAACAATAAGAGAAATTAGTAATTTTTCTATTACAGGTATTCACGCTTTTAATTCCATATCACATGGAAAAACTAAAGATTATATAAAGGCGCATAAAAATCAAATTGCAGTTGGAAAGACTGGCGAAGAATTGATATTAAAATATGAAAAAGAAAAACTTTGTGCTTTAGGGAAAATAGATTTAGTCGAAAAAGTAAAAATTGTGTCTGAAGATTCTTCTTTAGGCTATGATGTTTTATCCTTTAACGAAAAGGGTCAAGAAATTCATATTGAAGTTAAATCTAAAGCAGGTATGTTAAAATATTTTGATTTTTATATTTCTGATAACGAATATCAAAAATTAAAAAACAATACAAACCATATAATTTATTACATATCATATCTACGTTCGCCATCACCTTTATTGTTTAAGTTAGATAGATCAATGATAAATGAAAATAATATAAAACCTGTTCTTTATAGGGTAACTTTAGACTATGAAATAAACGATGACTTTTAATTCCTTAAAAATTAAAATGAAATCACCACTTAATTGCAAATACACCAAGACATTAGACGATGGTCTTTGTATTTATATAAACAATAATCAACTATAAAACTAAAGGACTGCGAAAAGCAGTCCTTTTTTTATTTTATCCGTTGTTTATCAAGCAAAGACAATTAGTTATTGCAGTTGCAATTATTATTGTTGTTGTTAAATAAGCCTGCTCCGTTAGTCGTGCTAAGAAGGGCAAGCAACAACAATAATTGCGTTGTGTCTATGCTGTTATTACAGGTTAGTAAAAATAATAGTGCGATTAAAGTAAGATTATTTGAATTCATATTAAATCCTCCTTTTATATAAAATTCGCTATTTTTCTATTATATGCGTGAATTTATATAAAAATGTGCAAGTATAATTTTGTTAAAATATATGTGCAAGTATTTATTATGTACCAAAAATGACTATTAGGGGGAATTATAATGGAATTATTGCTTGACAAAAGGCTTCAAACATTAGTAAACGACTATGTGCCAAAGGGCGAAATTTTAGATGACCTTGTGTGTTTCTTTTCTATGTTTTCAGATTACACAAGACTCAAAATGATATCGGCACTTGCCATAAGTGAAATGTGCGTTAGTGACCTATCATCGCTATTATCTTTAAACCAAACCACCGTATCGCACCAACTAAGGCTACTTAAAAACCTAAACGCTGTAAAAACAAGAAGGCAAGGAAAAGTTGTTTTTTATTCGCTTAGAAATGACACATTAAACGATGTTCTTTTAAAAGGAGTGGAGTTTTTGGGGTATTAACTACTTGTAAATTATTTTAAAATGGTTTATAATAAAAGGGTGGATATTATAAGAGAAAAATTAAAACATCTTCCCGAAAATCCCGGCGTATACGTTATGCAAGATAGTGCTGGGCAAGTTATATATGTTGGCAAGGCAAAAAACCTTAAAAACAGGGTAAGGCAATATTTTCAAGCAAGTGTCAAAACCGACAAGGTTATGGCAATGGTTAATAATGTCAAAGATTTTTATTATATCATTGCACCAACCGAAATTGATGCTTTGTCATTAGAAAACAACCTTATCAAAAAGTATAAGCCAAGATATAACATTTTACTTAAGGACGATAAAACTTATCCATACCTAAAAATCGACTTAAAAGAAAACTTTCCTACCTTTACCATCACACGAAAAATCAAAAAAGACGGTGCTAAATATTTTGGACCGTTCATGGGTGGTGTGAGCGTAAGAGATGTTTTAGAGATTATAAACCTAGCATTTGGCGTGCGCCCTTGCACAAAAAAACTAACAAAGCCTATAAAAGAATGTTTAAACTTTCATATAAAAAAGTGCATTGCACCTTGCACGGGGCAAGTTAGTCACGATGAATATATGGATATGGTGAATAAGGCAATAGATTTTTTATCTGGGGATATGTTTTTTGCTGAAAATCTATTAAAGGAAAAGATGCTTTTTGCCAGCCAAAAAGAAGAGTTTGAACTTGCCCTAAAGTTTAGAGATAAACTATTTAGTTTAGAAAAGATAAAACAAAAACGAATAACATCGCTAAACAAATTCTTAAATGCCGATATTTTTGGCTATAAAACCAACGATATTTATAGCACGATAAGTTTGCTTATTGTTAGAAGTGGCAGAATGCTTGGCGCAAAAAACTTTTCATTTTCTCACTTTGGGCAAACGGACAGTGAATTTTTAAGAGAGTTTATTTTAAGGTATTATAAAAACGGGGTGGAAATACCCGATGAAATTATAAGTTCGATAGAAATTTCTGACAGCGACATTTTAGAAAAATATTTTAAGCAAAACTTTAATAAGTCGGTCAGTATTTTGGCTGTTCGCCAAGGCATAAGAAAGCAACTATCAGACATGGCAGAAGCCAATGCTTTAGAACATTTGCAAACGGCAACAAACAAAATCGAGCATAAAAACGATATGACCATAAATGCTTGCAAGAGTTTAATGCAAAAATTAAACCTTAAAAATTACCCAAAGCGTATGGAGTGCTTTGACATTTCAAACATAAGCGGTGTGGATAAGGTGGGCAGTATGGTAGTGTTTATTGACGGCGAAAAGGACCTTGATGCTTATCGCAGATTTAAGATAAAAACGGTTGAAGGTGCAGACGATTATAAAAGCCATCAAGAAATGATGAGAAGAAGGCTTATAAGGCTTAAGTCGGACAGCGAAAAGTTTCCAAAGCCAGACCTTATTATAATAGATGGTGGCAAAGGTCAACTCTCTAGCATAAAACAAGTGTTTGATGAGTTTGAAATCAAAGACATAGATTTAATAGCCCTTGCCGAGCGAGAAGAAGAAATTTTTGTTTTAGATAAAAGTCAGCCTATTATTTTAGAAAAGCGTGATTATTGCTTGCAAATGTTGCAAAGAATAAGAGATGAGGCACATAGGTTTGCTATCAATTATCATCGCACTTTAAGGGGTAAAAGGGCGCTTTCTTCGGTGCTTGATTCCGTTCAAGGTTTGGGCAAGGTTAAAAGGCAGTTGCTACTTAAAGAGTTTAAAGATTTAAGTGGAATAATCAGTGCCACAAAAGAACAACTTATGTCGGTTAAAGGCATAGGCGAAAAGCAAGCACAGTTAATAATAGATGTTCTCACAAAGGAAGGCTTACGATGAAATATAAATTAGTTATAAGCGATTATGATGGCACTTTGGGTGGCGCGCCACTCAATACCATTGATAATGAAACGCTTATCAAAATAAAAGAGTTTCAAAATAAGGGTGGCAAGTTTGTAGTTTGCACGGGCAGAATGTTTAGTTCGGCTCAAAGAATTTGTTTAAGCGCAGGCTTAAGTGGGCTATGCGTGTCTTTTCAAGGTGCAATGATAAAGGATATAGAAAGTGGCACTGCCCTTTTAGAAGGTGGACTTTCGCCAAAGGAAAGTGCAGAAGTTGTTCTTAAGTTTGTGAGTGATGATACTTTAGCACTTGCATATATAGGCGAAAAATTATATTATCAAACAAACGAAAAATATGCCGAGTATATTAAAATCTATGCAAGTGCATTAAAGACCCAAGTTTATGCCGTGCCTGATTTAGCAAAGGAAATTTTAAGCCAAAACAAAATGGTTAGCAAAATGTGCGCTTTATGCGAACCTGAAAAGGTAATGGGACTTATGGAAAAATATAATGGCGAATATTTGGGTTCGGACATTATGTTTAATTCGGGTGCAAAGTATTTGCTTGAGTGCATCAATAAAAAATATAACAAGGGCGAGGCTGTAAAATTTTTGGCAAGGCATTATAATATTCCACTTAGCGAAGTGTTGACCGTGGGGGATAGCACCAACGATATTCCACTGCTTGACGGCGAGTGGTATGGCGTTGCCGTTGGCGATGCAAGTGAAAAACTTAAAAGCGTTGCCAAAGAAGTGACGGTTGATTTTAAGGACAAGCCTGTAAAACATTTATTAGAAAAATATTGTTTATAAAAAGATTACATAAAGAAAAACACAAGAAAGGAAGATTATGGAAGAACAAATACAAGTAGTTTTAAGCGAAGATAATCAACAAGATATTGAAAACAAAGAAATTATTGCCGATGAGCAAAATGAATATCCATTAGTGGCGCTAAGGGGCAAATCACTTTTTCCTAAAACGCTACTTAACTTTGAAGTGGGCAGAATTGCATCTATAAACGCTGTAAATATGGCAGTTTCTAGGGATTCTAAAATCGTTATTGCCCCACAAAAAAATGCGTTTGTAGAAAACCCAAAAAAGAGCGAAATTTTAAAGGTGGGCGTGCTTGCACACATTAAACAAGTTATAAAAGGTCAAGGCGCATCACTTAAAATTAGCGTTCAGGCATTAAAAAGGGTAAAAATAACAAGTTTTACAAACGATAAGGGATATTTTGCCGTTAAGGTTGTAGATAACCCTTATATCCCTATCGAAGAAGGGACTATTCACGAAGCATATTTAAGGGTGCTTAAAAATGTGTTTGCAGAGTATGCATTGCTAGGCAAGGGTATAAATAAAGACGTTTTAGGGCTTTTTGCAAGCATAACCGATGTGAATGAATATATCGATAACGCTTTATCAACAGCACCACTAAATGAAAAAGACGTGCAAAAGATTTTAGAGATTGATAGCACCGAAAAAAGAGCACAAGAGTTTGAAAAATTATTTAAAAACGAAATAGAAATTGCTAAAATCGAGAGAAAAATAGCATCTAAAGTTCGCACGAGTATTGATAAAAGCCAAAAAGAGTTTTATCTTAGAGAACAACTTAAGGCTATTCACGATGAACTTGGCGATGACCTTGATGAACTTGAACAACTTAAAAATGTTATCTTAGAAAAGAAATTGCCAAAAAACATTGAAGAAAAGGCATTAAAAGAAATTGCAAGACTTGATAAAATCAATCCATCTTCACCAGATTATTCTATTATACTAAACTATCTTGATTGGATTAAGGAATTGCCGTTTAACTTTAGCACAAGCGACACTGCCGATTTAAAAAAGGCAATGGAAATTTTGGATAAAGACCATTTTGGCTTAGAAAAGGTTAAACAAAGAATTATCGAATACCTTGCAGTTTTAAAACTAACAAACAAAATTAAAGGCCCTATTTTGTGTTTTGTTGGGCCTCCGGGGGTGGGCAAAACTTCGG
>JAZOMM010000090.1:0-8836 GCA_045653965.1 Christensenellaceae bacterium
TGTTAGTGCCAGAAATTGCACTAACGCCACAAATGCTAAAAGCGTTAAGGGCACGATTTTCTAACCACGCAGCAATTCTTCATAGTGGGCTTTCTGCTGGCGAAAGGTTTGATGAGTGGTGGAGACTTAGAAACGGTCAAGCACAAATTGCTATCGGTGCAAGAAGTGCTATATTTGCACCACTTGAAAATATAGGGCTTATCATTATTGATGAAGAACATGACGGCAGTTATTTAAGCGAATCAGCACCTAGATATAACACTATTGATGTCGCTAAATTTAGAGCCAAAACAAACGGCGCAAAACTCGTTTTAGGAAGTGCAACTCCTTCGATAGAAAGTTTTAAAAACGCAAGTGACGGCGAGTATAATTTAATAGAACTTCCTGAGCGAATTAATAAAAAAGAACTTCCATATGTCGAAGTTGTAGATATGCGAAAAGAAGTAATGCGTGGCAATAATTCTCCATTTTCTTCGGCATTAAAATCTCAACTTACAAAATGTTTAGAAAATAATAACCAAGCAATAATCTTTCTTAATCAAAGGGGATATTCTAAAACGGTTATTTGCACAGAATGTGGTCATGTGCAAAAGTGCACAGATTGTGATGTGTCGCTAACATATCATAAAGAAGATGAATCGCTTTTATGCCATTATTGTGGTGCAAAATATAAGATGATAACTGCTTGCACAGAGTGTGGTAGTCCTTTTATTAGGCATGGTGGTTATGGCACAGAAAGAATTGTATCTGAACTTCAAAAATTATATCCAAATGCACGAATTTTGAGAATGGATAAAGATACAACTCAAAATAAAGAAGGGCATTTTAATATTCTAAATAAATTTACTGAAAGAAAAGCCGATATTTTGGTTGGCACGCAAATGATAGCAAAAGGTCACGACTTTCCATATGTGACATTAGTTGGTATTTTAGATGCAGACATGAGTTTGCATTTTTCGGATTTTAGAAGTAGTGAAAGGACTTTTCAATTACTCACTCAAGTTGCTGGTCGTAGTGGTAGGGCAGAAGAAAAGGGAAGCGTTGTGCTTCAAACTTATTCGCCTGAAAATCTAACACTTCGCCAAGCGATTAAATATGATTATGTAGGTTTTTATAATCAAGAAATATCTATTAGAAAAGCAACGGGTTTTCCACCATTTACAGACATTGTAAGGGTGCTTGTAAGTGGAATAGATGAAGAAACTACGCTTTTAACAACAAAGGCAATTTATCAAGAATTATCTACAATTTATGAAAAAAATAAAGATAAATTTAGATTTTTTGGGTGTATGAAAGCACCACTTAAACGCTTGCAAAATAGGTTTAGGTATCAAATTCTTATGCGAATTAATACAAATGATAAAGTTCTTTTAGACCAAATATTCTTTGCAAGCGACAAATATAAATCAAGAAATCTTTTAGTTTCAATGGAAATAAACTCAAACAATTTAACGTAAAATAAACAAAAATTTATATAGACAAAAGTTTTAGAGGTAATTATGGCAATTAGAAATATTTTACAACTTGGCGATGAAACACTTAGAAAAAAGAGTTTTGAAGTAACGGCTTTTGACCAAAAACTTCACGAACTATTAGATGATATGAAAGATACCCTTATAAAAGCAAATGGTGCAGGTCTTGCTGCACCACAAGTTGGCGTTCTTAGAAGGGTTTTCGTCGTTTCGGTTGATGGTGCATATTTTGAGTGTGTAAACCCTAAAATCACAAATAAAAGTGGCAGTCAAGATGGCGAAGAAGGTTGCCTTTCTGTTAGGGGAAAGTATGGCTCAGTTAAAAGGCCATATAGTGTTACCGTTGAGGCTTTCGATAGGTTTGGCAAGCCATTTAAGGTGACTGCAAAAGGTTTTCTTGCCCGTGCATTTTGTCACGAATATGACCATTTAGATGGAATAATTTATATTGATAAAGCCACAAATATTCAGGAGGAAGGCCGTAATTGAGAATAGTATATTTAGGAACACCTGATTTTGCCCAAAAACCACTTGAAAAATTGATAGAAAATGGTTATGATGTTGTTGCAGTTATTACAAACAAAGATAAACCCGTTGGCAGAAAACAGATTTTAACTGCTCCACCTGTAAAACAACTTGCTTTGGCTAAGGGAATTAAGGTTTTGCAATACGATAAAATACGAGTTGAAGGGGTTGAAGACTTAAAAGCATTAAAACCAGACCTTATGATTACTTGTGCTTTTGGTCAAATTCTATCTAAAGAAATTTTAGATATTGCTCCACTTGGAGTTATAAATATCCACGCATCACTTTTACCAAAATATCGTGGTGCATCGCCTATTCATTTTGCAATTCTAAATGGCGAAACCGAGACGGGCATAACCATTATGAAAACCGATGTCGGCATAGATACGGGCGATATTATATCACAAGAGAAAATAGACATTTTAGATGGTGAAACTTGTGGAGAACTTTTTGATAGGTTATCTATATTAGGTGCAGACCTTTTGATAAAAACATTGCCATCGATAATAGAAAATAAAGCAAAATTCATTAAACAAGATGATGAAAGTGCTTCGTACACAAAAATAATAGACAAACAAATGGCAAAAATTGATTGGACTAAGAGTGCAAAAGAAGTTGTTTGTCAAATTCGTGCTTTTAACCCTATGCCAACAGCATTTACTATATTTGAAGGAAATCCTTTCAAAGTTTATAGTGCTATTGAAAGTGATTTGAGTGGAGAAGCAGGAAAGGTTATAAAGGCCGATAATTCACTCGTTATTGGGTGTGGCGAAAAGTCAGTTGAACTTAAAATCGTTCAAAAAGCAGGTGGAAAACCTATGAATATTGGTGACTTTTTGCGTGGAAATAAAATTTCTGTTGGAGAGGAATTTGGTAAATGATAAACTATTTTTATGACTGTTATCAAATACTAAATAAAGTTTATAGCCAAAATTCTTATATAAAACAAGCCATAAACGGCACGTTTATTGAAGAAAAAAATCGTGCACTTATAGTCAAAACTTGTTATGGTGTTTTAGATAAAGATATCGAACTAAGTTATTACATAAATTATTTGACTGAAAAGTCGCCAAAACTTGTAATTAGAACGATATTAAAAATTTCAATGTATGCCATTAAATATTTGGGCAAAAAAGAGTATGCTGTAACAAAAAATGCAGTTGAACTTACAAAAAAACTAGGTAAAGGTGGGGCAAGTGCATTTGTAAATGCATTTTTAAGAAAATTTATTATAGCCGAGTTTGTTTTGCCAAAAGATAGGCTTGAGAATTTATCTATTAAATATTCTTATCCACTTTTTGCAATAAAAGAATTAGAAAAAGATTTTAGTTATGAGCGATTAGAACAAATTTTAAGTGCTAAAAACGAAAAAACTTGTTTATCTTTTTATCAAACAGATGGCGAAAAATATCTAAATAATTTAGGTGTTGAATTTGAGAAAACTCCATTTGAAAATGTGTTTTTAGCAAAGAATTTTGTTAGAAATGCCGATTATGATTTGGGCACATATACCTATCAAGCACTTGGCTCGGTTGCTATTTGCGATGTGGTGGAAAAGGGCGAAAACCTTCTTGATTGTTGTAGCGCTCCGGGTGGTAAAAGCATAAGGCTTTCTCATAAGTTTGATAAGGTTTACTCTTGGGATATTCACGAGCATAGAGTTAATCTTATTAAAGAATATATGGAGCGTATGAACTGCCAAAATATTGTTCCAGAGCAAAGAGATGCAAAGGTTTTTGACAAGCAGTTTGAGGGCTATTTTTCAGCCGTTTTGTGCGATGTGCCTTGTAGTGGTATGGGTGTTGTAAACGATAATCCAGATATTAAACTAAATAGAGAAGAAACAAATATAAAAGAGTTAAACATTGAGCAACTTGCAATACTTAAAACAGCGTGTAGATATGTTAAAAAGGGTGGCTATTTATACTATTCAACTTGTTCAATATTTAGCAGTGAAAATATAGAGATAATAAAAGCATTTTTAAGTCAAAATAACGACTTTGAAATATGTGAGATAAATAGCAAGTTGCCACACCAAGATATTATGGGCACAAACCTATTTTTGCCAGACATATCAGGTGGACTAGGATTTTATGTGGCAAAACTAAAGAGAGTGAAATAAATTGAAAGAGTGCTTATTAAATTTCAGCTATGCTGAACTTGAAAACTTAATATTATCGCTTGGCGAAAAGAAATTTCGAGCAGGTCAAATTTTTAGGTCGTTGCATTTAGGTCTTGAATTTAGTGAAATGACCGATATTTCTAAGGTTTTTAGAGAAAAATTATTAGATGATTATGATGCTCAGCCTGTGAGAATAATTAAACATTTGCAATCTGTTGATGGCACAATGAAGTTTTTGTTTGCACTTCGTGATGGAAACGTTGTAGAAGGCGTTTTGATGAAATATAATCACGGCTATTCGCTTTGTATTTCAACACAAGTTGGTTGTAGAATGAGATGCGTTTTCTGTGCATCTGGTCTTAATGGACTTGTTAGAAACCTAGAAGCAGGCGAAATTTTGGGCGAAGTTATATGTGTAAACAAGTTTTTGGGTGGAGCATTAGGTGAAAATCGTAAAATTATCAATATTGTGCTTATGGGCAGTGGCGAGCCACTTGATAATTATGATAACACCGTTAAGTTTTTAAGATTGGTTTCAGAAAAAAACGGCATAAATATAAGCCAAAGAAACATAAGTTTATCTACTTCGGGAATAGTTCCAAAAATGTATGACTTGGCAAATGAAAACGTATCGGTAAATTTAACGATATCACTTCACTCTCCGTTTGATGAAGAAAGACAAAAAATTATGCCTATCGCAAAAACTTATAAAATTAGTCAAATATTAGATGCTTGTTCAAATTATTTTGAAAAGACAGGCAGACGATATATTTTTGAATATGTTTTAATAAAAGGCGAAAATGATACTAGTGCTCATGCAGAAGCGCTTATTAGTTTATTAAAAGGTAGACCTTGCCACATAAATTTAATAAGGCTAAATGAAGTTAAGGAAAACAACCTTAAAAGTGGCACTGATAAAGAAGCCTATAGATTTATGGGCGTGTTAGAAAAAGCAGGGCTATCTGCAACCGTTAGAAGAAAAATGGGCGAAGATATTGATGGTGCTTGTGGACAGTTAAGACAGAGATATTTAAGTGAAAATGAATAGAATAGGACAAGTTTATAAAGTGCATTCTAATAAATATTTTGTTAAAATAGGCAATGAACTTATTAGATGTGGCGCTCGTGGACTATTAAAACTTAATAATAGTGAAATTTTGGTTGGCGATTTTGTAGAAGTCGACAAAGATACAATAGTTTCGGTAAGGGAGAGGATAAGTAGGTTTATTAGACCAAATGTAAGCAATGTAGATAATATTGTTGCAGTTGTTTCGCCTAAACCAAAGCCAGACTATTATCTTCTTGATAAATTATATATAAATGCCGTTAAAGAAGGTGTAGATTTTTATATTATTGTAAACAAAAGCGATATTGAAAGCGATGTCTATCAAGAAATTTTATCGGCATACTCCAGCCTTGATATCAAATTTATGCAAGTGTGTGCTAAGTCGGGTCAAGGAATAGATGAACTAAAAAAGGTCTTAGCAAACAAACTTTCAGTGCTTGCAGGTCAAAGTGCTGTTGGAAAATCATCAATTATAAATGCAATGTTTGGTTTTGAACTAAAGGTTGGTGATTTAAGCGAAAAGATAGAAAGGGGAAGGCACACTACAACACGTTCGGAAATATTTGAAGTGGATAATATAAAAATTATCGATTCGCCTGGGTTTGCTGTTATCGATGCAAATGTAAGTGCAAAAGAAATTCCAGACTTTTATCCCGAATATGTAAATGTTTCATCAGAATGCAAGTTTCGTGGTTGTACGCATATAAGCGAGCCACATTGCAAAGTTAAAGAGTTGGTTGAAAGTGGCGTTTTGTCAAAAGAACGCTATAATAGATATATAGAAATTTATAATGAATTACAAAATAGGAGAGTTATTTATGAGAAAAATTAAGATTGCCCCATCAATTTTATCTGCAGACTTTGCAAGGGCAGGACAAGAAATCGAACAAATTACAAAAGACGGCGCAGATGTTTTGCACCTTGACGTTATGGACGGAAGTTTTGTAAAAAACATTTCTTTTGGACCTAAATTTATTCAAGAAGTTAGACCTTATAGTAAGGCAACTTTTGATGCGCACTTAATGATTGTAAATCCTTGGAATTACATCAAACAATTTGCTAATGCTGGTGCTGATATTATCACTGTTCATTATGAAGCCTGTGGCGATAGACTAAAAGAAACACTTCTTGCTATCAAAGATTTGGGCGTAAAATGTGGCGCTGTTATTAATCCTGACACGCCTGTTGAAAAGATTGAAAACGTTATCGAATATTGCGATATGCTACTTTTAATGAGCGTATATCCAGGTTTTGGTGGTCAAAAGTTTATTCCTGATGTTCTTCCAAAAATCGAACAAGCAAGAAAACTTATCGATAGTACAGGTAAGGATATTGACCTTGAAATCGATGGCGGTATTACTAAAGAAAATGTAAGACTTGTTAAAGATGCTGGCGCAAACGTTATCGTTGCTGGTAGCACGGTATTTAATCAAATTGATAGAGCAAAAATTATTAGGGAATTAAGAGAAATCTAAAAAAATAATAAAACTATATATATTTATTATCTAGTATAACAAAAATAAAATCACCTTGCATATAATGATTATGTGAGGTGATTTTTATGAAAATTTGTTGTGTAAAACCACCAAGGATAATTAGAGGTATTTTACGGCTTTTATTTAATAAAAAGTGCAGAGAATAAAACAAAAAGGGGTGCATATTTGCACCCTTTTATTTTTATATAATGTTTAATATTATTACTTTAATAAGATTAAATTAAATCAACAACTGTTTGATAGATTTTTCCATCGCTATCAAGCATATCGCTCATCTTCTTTAAGGTAGAAGGAACTGCATCATAAGTAGATGTGTCAAGTTTTAGGTGGGATAGGTTGATAGCCTTGTTTGCAAGAAGATTTATGCTTGCTGCAGTATTTTCAAAACCACCATTTATACACTCAATATTAAGTTGTTTTTTGATTGCTTGTGAAAAAGAAACTGCATTGTTTTTATAAGAAATTCCTGTAAAAGCCACACTTGCATTATGTGATGCAAGAGCAAAAGCCTTTGCTATAGGGATATTGCAATCGGAAATATAAACAACGCTTTTTGTAAGCCTTCCACTTGTTATTGCCATAACTTCTTTGTTCCAGTTGTCTTCTGAACCTAAAACATAATAAATGCCAGAGTTTTTAGCAATTTTATAATCTTCTTCATTAATGGTCATAACGATAGGAACTGCTTGATAATAAATTAATAGTTGCGCTAAAATATTGCCAAAATCATTTGCACCAACAATAGCAACGTAATCGCCTTTTTGTATGCCAAGTTTATCAACAACGGCAATGGCAAGCGAAATATCCTTAATGAATAGAGCGTCTAGTTTTGGCACGCTTTCAGGCAAAACAAAAAGTTTTTCTGGTGGACTAGAAACAAAGTCTCTTAAAAATCCATCGTAATCTTCGCCAGCAATTTGCATATTTGAACATTTAGAAAGTCCACTTTTGCAATTATAGCACTCTGCACAAGATTTGTGTGATTCGATATACACATATTGACCTTTTTCTAAGCCAAAAAGGTTTGCACCGGTTTCTGCAACAATGCCGATTCCAGCCCTGCCTAAGACAACATTGTTAGATTCAATTTCACCCTTATAACTTAAAACATCAGATAAAGTTATAAGCGCTTTAGTAATTTTAACCTTAGAAAGAGCGCTGTTATCTGTTGTTTCAACTATTTCTTGCTCCGAAACGGTAGAAGGGGCAGTAATTTTCCAACCTTTCATGTAATCTCCATAAAACAAAAATTTTTACCATTATATTATAAAACCAAAAAAAAATCAAGTAAATCGCACTATTAAAGTATAATTAAAAGTTTTTGCTTTTTTTTGTAAATATGCTTAAATATGTTTGACTATCTTAAGAAAATATAATATAATAACTTGGTAAATTAGTAAAAGAGGTGCGCTATGAAAGAATCTATACATCCAGATTATCATGAAGTGACAGTTGTTTGCGCTTGTGGTGAAACTTTTAAAACAGGATCAACTAAAAAGGGCGATGTAATTAAGGTAGATATTTGCAGTAAATGTCATCCTTTCTTTACAGGCAAACAAAAGTTAGTTGATACCGGTGGCCGTGTTGATAAATTCAACAAGAGATATGGCAAAGCAAAATAGTTCGCTATATTGCAAGGCTTTAAGAGTGTCTATATTCTTAAAGCCTTTTTTATAATCAAAATTAGGCTTTTTGGGTAGGTTATATCGAGAAATGTCAAAGGAAAATAGCAAAAAAAATCAAAAAGAAAAAGTTTCTATTGGTGGGCAAGCCGTTTTAGAAGGCGTTATGATGCGTGGCAAAACGGCTATGGCAACTGCTGTCAGAGATGAAGATGGAATTATCCGTGTTGAATCTAAACGCATTAAGCCTATGCAAAAAAGAAACATTTTTTTAAGATTGCCATTAGTTCGTGGTGTTGTGTCATTTCTTAGTTCCTTAATTACAGGAACAAAGGTTTTGATGCGTTCTGCAGAAGTGTATGGCGAAGAAACCGAGCCATCTAAGTTTGAGCAGTATGTTGCAAAAAAACTTAAGATTGATATTATGAGCGTTATTATAACGTTTTCGCTCATATTAGGTCTTGGACTTGCTATTTTGCTTTTTATGTTCTTGCCACAACTTTGTAGGCGAGGCTTAGAAAACTTGTTCGAAT
>JAZOMM010000091.1:0-2538 GCA_045653965.1 Christensenellaceae bacterium
AAAAACAAAAAGAAGGCAAAAAGAAAATGCGTTCTATCGGTACGGTTGAAATCCCAAGCGAAGCCTTTATTTCAATACTTAAAACCGATAATGATAGGTAATAAAATGAGTGGACTTTATTTACACGTGCCATTTTGCAAACAAAAATGCACCTATTGTGATTTTGCTTCCTTCCCAAAAGAAATAGGCAAAGCCGAAAGTTATTTTGCCTGTCTTTATCGTGAAATAGAAGGAAGAAGCAAGCAATACCCAAAGACTATTATTGACACTATCTATATAGGTGGTGGCACGCCATCGGCTGTTGATTCAAAGTTTATTATGGGCGCAATAAGGCAGATAAAAAAATGCTTTACCGTTAAAAAAGATGCCGAAATAACCATTGAACTTAACCCAGGCACAGTTGATGAAAAAAAGATTAAAGACTATCTTAGCGTGGGGATAAATCGCTTTTCAATAGGGCTTCAAACGGGCTTTGATGACCAACTTAAAAAACTTAACCGAATTCACACGGCTAAAGACTTTTTGCTAACCACAAATATGCTTAAAGGTCAAAACATAAGCGCAGATATATTGATAGGCTTAAGCGAGCAAACGGCTGACCAAGTTTATAAAACTATAGACCTTGCAATCGCAGGTGGGGCAAAACACATTTCAGTTTATGCCTTAACGCCAGAAGTTGGTACGCCAATTTACACCGATTATCTAAACGGCCAACTACTTAGCGATGATGAAGTCGCTGATATATATGATAAAGTTGCTATATACTTAAAAGAAAAGGGCTTTGATAGATACGAAGTTTCTAACTTTGCTTTGGATGGCTTTTATTCTCGCCACAATATGAACTATTGGCAAAGGGGAGAGTATATCGGCGTTGGCGTTTCTGCAAGTTCGTTTATGGAAAATAGAAGATTTACTAACACATTTAAAATCGATGAGTATATGAACGCCATTATCTATAACAAAAACCCAGAAATTTCAAGCGAGATTATTGAAGGGGAAGATGCCAAGTTCGAGTTTATTATGCTGGGCTTAAGAACAACAAACGGCATAAGCATCGATAAGTTTAACAAAACTTTTTCAAGTGACTTTATGTCTGAGTATGGTGATATCTTAAAACAAAAAAGCGAATTTTTAATACTTGAAAATGACAACCTTAGAATAAAAGATAAGTATTTATATGTTCAAAATGATATTATATTAAGTTTTATGAAAGGATAATAAAAGACACGCTCAAAAAATTGGGCGTGTTTTCTTTTCTACAAAAAATAATTAAATACCAAAAAATATTACTTAAAAACGGCTTTTTTCCATGTTAGACTTTTCTAAAAGAGGAAAATATGACCGTTTATATCGAGTATGTTATTATAGATAATGTAATAATAGACTATTTACTTTTAAAAGCCACATTTGTGTTTACGGGATTTTCTTCTCGAAAATGTAGGCTTTTTCTTTGCGCTTTTTTGGGGGCTATTATTTCGCTTGTATTCCCTTTGGTCGAGATAAACGGCTTAATACTAACAAGCCTTAAAATAATGAGTGGACTGCTTATACTACTACTTGCCAATAACTATAAAAGTTTTAACGCATTTTTTAGATGCACTATAGTGTTTTTTCTTTTAACCTTTTTATCGGGTGGTGCTGTCACAGGGTTATATAATCTTTTGGGCATTTCGCTCGGCACAGAAAGTGTGGTGGCAAGCGTTATTCTTCCCGTTTATTTAGTTCTAAAATTACTGAGCAAGACTATTATATATTTATGCAAAAGGGTAAATGTGGTTAAATTTTGTTATGATTTAGAACTAACGCATAATGGCAAAAGCATAAAAGCAAAGGGTTTTTTAGATACGGGGAACAACCTTTATTACAAAGAAAACGCCGTTATTTTATGTTCAAAAGATTTTGCAAAAGAATTTTTGGGAGATAGCGTTGCAAACACAAAATTTAGTAAGATTAGGCTCAGTACTGTGGCAGGCGAAAAAACAAATTTATGTTTTAAGGTTGATAAACTTATATTATATATCCAAAACAAAGAGCATATATTTAATTATGTAACGGTGTGTATTGCAGATTTTGATAGCGAAGAATATCAACTAATTTTGCACCCAGCACTGTTAAAGGAGAAAAATGGCATTGAATATAATAAACCTTTTCAAAAAGTTGGTTAAGCATTTTACTTTAAGCGAAAACGCCGTGCATTTTATCGGTGGGGGCGAAGTTTTGCCACTTCCGTATTCATCAGAGCAAGAAAATCAAATGGTGAGTAGGCTTTCTGAAGGGGACAAGACTATTCGTGATAGCCTAATTGAGCATAATCTAAGGCTTGTTGTGTATATTGCTCGCCGTTTTGAAAATACAGGGGTTGACCTTGATGACCTAGTTTCAGTTGGAACGATAGGTTTAATCAAGGCAGTAAATTCATTTAACGCAGAAAAGAACATAAAACTTGCTACATACGCTTCTCGTTGCATAGAAAACGAAATCCTTATGCATTTAAGAAGGACTGTCAAACTCAAGAGTGAAGTGTCTTTTGAAGAGCCA
>JAZOMM010000092.1:0-2586 GCA_045653965.1 Christensenellaceae bacterium
CCAAATAGAAAATGAAAGGCAATAAACTTATTGCAATTACAGGTGGAATAGGCAGTGGCAAAAGCTTAGCGCTTGAAACTTTAAAAAGCGCTGGCTATTTTACCCTTTCTTGCGACCAAATTGTTAAAGATTTATATAAAACGCACGCCGTCAAAAAGGTATTAAAAGGCATTTTTCCAACGGCTGTTAGTGGCGAAAAAAGGCTAACTGTTCACACTAAAAAGATTGCCGACATTACTTTTTTCGACAAGGATAAGCATAGCGAGTTAACAAGCACTATCACCCCACTCGTTTTAGATGAAGTTCTAAAAAGAGCAAACAGGAAAAAAGGCTTAATCTTTGTGGAAGTGCCACTACTTTTTGAGTGTGGCTATCAAGATAAGTTTGACGGCGTTATAATTATCAAAAGAGATATAAATGCCAGAATAGAAAGCGTTAAAAGGCGTTCTAGCCTAACTAAAGAGCAAATCTTGGCAAGAATAAACGCACAAGTTGATTACTCTAAAATCGACCTAACTAATTACATAGTTATTAATAACGACGGCGACAAGGTGCAATTAGAAAAGGCTATCCTTAATTATGCAAAATCATTATAAACAAAAAAACTCGACTTAATCTTAAGCCGAGTTTTTTATTTCCTAAAATTATTCTTCTTGCGAGCCAACAGGGTTAACTATACTATATCCAACATTTAACAAGTGGTCGGCTACACGCTCTAAACCAACAATGGTTGAAGTATAATATGGACTAAGTTCCACTTGACAGCCACCCTCAGTTAAACGAGCAAAGTGTTTTGCTTTAAGAGTTTTCTTTTGCTCATCTATATTGTTTTCCATTTGTGCGATTGTAGGAAGAAGGGCTTTATCAAAATTCGTAAAAGCATTTTGTGAAGCATCAAACATTTCTATAACCTTATTATGCATTTGTGAAAGTTCTTCTTTAGCCAAGCAGGAAAACTCTAAACCTTTTGTCTTCATTTCCACACCTATCTCATAGAAGTTTTCGGCGTGGTCACCGATACGCTCTAAGTCGTTTAACACGTGGAAGTAACCACCGATTACTTGTTCAGCGCTCCTTTCAAGCCCTGCCGATGAAAGTTTAATCAAAAACCTTGTAAGCGCACTGTTTGTAAAGTCGATAATCTTTTCGTTTTCTGCTAACTTTTCTCCAAATTCTTCACTGCCCGTTTGCATTGCCGAAAAACAGTTTTTTGTGTTTTCTTTAACCACCAACATCATATATTCGATTTCTTTTTTAACTTGCATAAGGGCAACCGATGGCATACTTATAAGCCTATCATCAACATATTTTAATGCAAAAGTTGGCTCGCTTATATTTTTATCTTTTATAACTACCTTAGATAATTTTACAAGGTGTTTCACGAAAGGAAGCAACAATATGGTTGTTGACACATTAAATATTACGTGGAAAAGCGAAACTCTCATTTGCAGAGCCATTGTGCTTTCACCAGGGAAACAACTAATAAGCAAACTTACAACCCTATCTTTAAATATCCAAATTATTGTTGCGAACAACACCGTTCCTATCACATTAAATATAAAGTGTATAAATGCAACCCTTTTAGAGTTTGTATTTGCACCTAAACACGCTATCAAGGCTGTTACGCAAGTTCCTATGTTTGCACCAAGCACTATAAAAAGAGCAAGGTCAAGTGGTAAAACTTTAGAGCCTACCATTGTTATTACAACACCCGTTGCGGCTGAAGAACTTTGAATAAGAGCAGTAAATATTACACCGATAATTATTAACAATAATGGAAAGTTTACAGACTTAAACACATTTATAAACACTTCTTCTATCAACGGGTTTTTAAACGCTTCTTTACTACCCATTATATTAAGCCCTACAAAAATAAGCCCTAAACCACAGAAAAGACTGCCGATAATTTTTACTTTTTCAGATTTTATAAATCCCATCATTACCCCTGCAAAAGCAAGAATATACATTACAATTTCAAAATAATCGTTTTTAAGCGACACAAGGATACCCGTTACCGTTGTTCCTATGTTTGCACCCATTATAATAGGTGTTGCTTGCATAAGCGTCATAACCCCAGCGTTTACAAGCCCTATTACCATGACCGAAGTTGCCGAAGAACTTTGGATAATTGCCGTTACGCCTGTGCCTATCCCAACCCCCGAAAACCTGTTATTACTTATTTTGCCAAGCAGTTTTTTCATACCACTTCCTGCACTTTTTTCAAGGGCGCTACTCATAAAATTCATGCCCACGATAAATACCCCTACACCAGCAAGCAACCACACCAAGCTTGCAATTAACTGCATTACATTTTGTTCAGTTATCATCTTTTTATCTCCTTTTTGTAAATCTGTTTTTATTATATCACCCGACTTTTCATAAGTAAAGCATTGACAAGTTATATCATAAATAGTATAATTTAATAAAGTTTATAAGAATTTTATATAGGTATAAAAGATGACATTAAGGCATTTGAAAATTTTTGTAGCAGTTTGCGAACATGGAAGCACCACAAAAGCAGCTGAGGCATTGTTTATTGTTCAACCGACAATATCACACACCATAACCGAATTAGAAAAGTTTTAT
>JAZOMM010000093.1:0-1544 GCA_045653965.1 Christensenellaceae bacterium
GCAATTTATGTGGTCGCCATTTCCTTTATCATATCTATCGCCAAAAAACCCGTTTTCCATGTCTATGCTTTCAAATTCAACTATTGGTGCTGAAGCATCGTAAAAACTTAAGTTTCCACCAACCTTTTCTTTTATGTTTTGGCTAAGTTTATCCGTTGTTAGTGGACCTGTCGCTATAACGGTATATTCATCGAAATCGATGTCTTCTATCTCTTTGCTGATGTGTGTTATATTAGGCTCTGCGTATAATTTATCGGTTATATACTTAGAAAACTTTTGCCTGTCAACTGCTAGTGCATTTCCTGCTGGAACGATAGTTTTATCTGCACTTTCAATAATTAGCGAGCCTAAAATTCGCATTTCTTGTTTTAGTAGCCCTGCAGCGTTACCATAAACATCATTACTTTTTAGCGAATTTGAACACACAAGTTCGCCATAATCATTACTTTTGTGTGCTGGGCTCATCTTGTTTGGCTTTATGTCGTAAAGTTCAACTTTTACGCCCCTTTTAGCAAGAAAATATGCTGTTTCTGCCCCTGCGAGTCCACCACCTATTACTTTAACTTTTTGCATCTTCTATATACTTACACTTCTTTGAAGAGCATTTAATCTTGCCTTCAACATTTATTAAATACTGACCACAGTCTGGACATTTTTCGCCCGTAGGGATATCCCAACTCATAAACTTACAATTTGGAAAATCTGAACAGCCATAGAAAACCTTTCCACCACGGCTCATCATCTTTTTGGTTGGCTTGCCACAATCTGGGCAAACACCCACGTTTTCGGTCATGCTGACTGTGTTTTTACATTTTGGGTAATTTGAACAAGCAAGGAATTTACCAAACTTGCCTTCTCTTTCCACCATTGGTGCGCCACACTTAGCACAAATCTTATCGGTTGGAATAACAACCTTTTCGTTAACTGCCTTTATGTTTTGGCACTCTGGATATTTAGAGCAAGCATAGTAGTTCCCATACTTACCACTATTTATAATCATTGGCGAACCACACTTATCACAAATAACTTCGGTTATTTTTGAATCCCTTAGTTGTTCTTCAAAGTTTTTATAGAAGTTTGCAATTAGTTTGTGCCAATCTTTTCCACTTGTGCCTATATCGTCAAGGTCATCTTCCATTTTTGCAGTAAATGATATATCCATTATGTCTGGAAAGTATTTAACCAAAAAGTCTATTAGTGAATAACTTATTTCGTTTGGAACTAAATATTTCTTTTCCTTTCTAACGTACTCTCTCTTTTTGTCAGAAAGTTTTGCCATAATGGTTGCATAAGTTGAAGGTCTGCCTATCCCCTTATCTTCCATATGTTTGATAAGTGATGCTTCGGTATATCTCGTTGGTGGCTTTGTGAACTTTTGCTCTTTTGTAATTACCTTTAAGTTAAGCACTTCGCCGTTATCAAGCGCTGGTAAAAGTGCATTGCCACTTTCTTCATCTTCTTCTTTCTTAGTGTCGTCATAAACGACTGTGTAACCTTTGAAAATTAAGGTTTTGCCACTTGTCTTTAGACCATATTCGCCGGCT
>JAZOMM010000094.1:0-3218 GCA_045653965.1 Christensenellaceae bacterium
TTAATCAAGGCAGTAAATTCATTTAACGCAGAAAAGAACATAAAACTTGCTACATACGCTTCTCGTTGCATAGAAAACGAAATCCTTATGCATTTAAGAAGGACTGTCAAACTCAAGAGTGAAGTGTCTTTTGAAGAGCCACTAAACACCGATTGGGAAGGCAACGAACTCATGCTTTGCGACGTTATGGGAACTGATGGCGATATAGTTTATAAAAAGATAGAAAATGGGGTGGAAAACGAACTGCTTGGCATTGCACTGACCAAACTTAACGATAAGGAAAGGGAGATTATGCGCCTTAGGTACGGGCTTGGTGGGGAAAAAGAAAAAACCCAAAAAGAAGTTGCAGATATGCTAGGGATATCACAAAGTTACATATCAAGGCTAGAAAAAAAGATAATCTCTCGTCTTCAAAAAGAATTTTCCAAAATGGTATAAAATATGTCTATTTGATATTAAATAGTTGATTAAACTTAATAAATGTGATAAAATTAATAAAACACAAAAGAGGCATTTTATGATATTTGGAATATTAAAGGATAAACAAAGGAAAAAACATGATACTTATTAAAAACGGATTAATTAAAACTATGGCTGGCGCTGATATTGAAAACGGCTGTGTTTTAATTGGAGATAATGGAAAAATTTTAGAGGTAGGAAAAGACATCGTTGCTGAAAACGCACAAGTTATTGATGCACAAGGAAGGTTAGTTACACCTGGCTTAGTTGAAGCACATTGCCATATCGGTATTGAAAACTCAAAAATGCGTTGGGAAGGGGCTGATTATAATGAAAAAGCAGACCCAATCACCCCTCATTTGCGTGCGATAGATGGTGTTAACCCTATGGATGAATCGCTAGACCTTGCTTTGCAAGGAGGCGTTACTTGTGCTTGCACGTGCCCAGGTAGCACAAACGTTGTCGCTGGCACCGTTGCAATTATTAAACTTGCAGGCAACAGGGTTGACGATATGATTGTTAAAGAATCTGCAGGCATGAAGGTTGCGTTTGGTGAAAACCCTAAAAACCATTATGGACAAATGCAAAAGAAATCGCCTATAACCCGTATGGGAGTGGCTGGCTTGCTTAGAGAAGTTCTTTTTAAGACAAAATATTATATGGAACAAAAGGAAAGTGGCAAAAACCCTGCTTTTGATATGAAGTTAGAAGCAATGATTCCTGTTCTTAAAAAACAAATTCCACTCAACGCCCATGCGCATCGTGCAGACGACATTTTCACTGTAATTAGAATTGCAAAAGAATTTGATATTCTTTTATCAATTGTTCATTGCACGGATGGTTCTTTGATTGCAGACCATCTTGGAAAAGAAAATTATCCTGCGTTTGTTGGCCCAGCACTTATGATTAAAAACAAGATTGAACTTTCTAACAAAAGTTTCAAAACCCCAAACGATTTATATAAGAAGGGAGTTAAGGTTAGCATCACAACCGACTCAGGCGTTGTTCCACTTCAATACTTAGGTATGTGTGCAGGCCTAGCAGTTAGCGCTGGTTTGCCTATGGAAGAAGGTTGGAAAGCCGTAACTATCAACCCTGCATCAAGCCATGGCATTGCTGATAGAGTTGGCAGTTTAGAAGTTGGCAAAGATGCCGACGTTGTTGTTTGGACTGCTGACCCATTAACAACAATCGGGGCAGAGGCATTTATAACTATTGTCGATGGCAAAATCGTTTATCAAGCAGAATAATATATAAATATTTGATAGTAAATTAAAGCCGTGTGGTTTTACAGAGCAAAAACTAAAGAGTAGCAAAGAATTGCTACTCTTTTATAATGTCATAAAAAATCCCTATGGGAAACGCATATGGCTTGCTCTTTTTATGCTTTTTGTTATTCTAAATAGCCTTTATATTGGATTTTTGATTTTGTTTTTGGGAATAGATATAGTTCAATAAAATAGTCATTTGTAATACTCGCAATATAATCGGCAAAGTATTCGTTTAAGTTAAACATTTTATTTTGTTTCTTTTGTTATAATTAAACATAATTTTTGGTAATTGCAATACTTTTTAAAGGGTATTATTTAAGGCTTTTTTATTCATACTATAATTGTTATGAAAAATGCTGAAAAAGTTTATAAAATCTTAAAAACATGTCTAATTCTTGGCATAACCATTTCGCTTATTTTAACAGCCATTTTCGTTGCGTTTATCGGTGGCGTAAAAAGTGCTTTCGCCATGCCTTTTTATGACTTAAAACCAAGCGAGATTACTTTAAGAGCAAGTTTTTATACAACTTATTCGGCATCAACTAAAGAGAGAAAGCATAATATTGCCTTGGCTTGTAAGTCCCTAAACAACACTTTGGTCGAAAGTTTTGGCGAGTTTTCTTTTAATAGGTGTGTGGGTGAGCGTACCGAAAAAAGGGGATATCAAAAGGCTAAAATTATATCACAAGGCGAATTTGTCGATGGCGTTGGTGGTGGGGTTTGTCAAGTTTCTACAACACTTTATAATGCGCTTATCCTTGCAGGGCTTGACATAATAGAGTGCCACCCACACAGCCTACCGGTCAGTTATGTAGAGCCGTCTTTTGATGCTATGGTTAATTCTGGCTGGGCAGACCTTAAGTTTATTAACAATACTCATAACCCTATTATTATAAAGGCGTTTGCAAATGGTGATAAATTGCTCATTGAGATTTGGGGACAAAAGATGAAGGAAAAATACATTAGAAAAAGCGTTGTCACAAAAACCTTGCCTGCCTTAGAAGAGCAGGTTATTTTTGATACCGATGGCAACTATCCAGATATTTTTCAAGGGGAATATAGGTGGATAAGATATGGAAAAGAAGGGCTTTTAAGCGAAGGGTATGTGGTAAAAGTTTTGGGCAAAAAGACAGAAAAGAAAAAAATTCGCTCTGATAGGTATAGTCCAACTCGTGGCTTAATCGTTTATGGCACGGCAGAAAAACCTAATGATAAGCAAAAAGAAAATCAAAATGTAATGCAAAATTTACTCGGCATCAGGGAAAACTTATTATTAAAAAATAAAAGTTGTTAAAATATTTATAAATTATAAAAAAAACTTTGACAAAATCAAATTTTTATGATAACATATCAAAAGTAGAAAATATTAAAACTTTGGAGAAATACCCAAGAGGCCGAAGGGGACTCCACCCTTGTGCACAGCACTGCGTGGACTTTGGCTACAAACAGTTCACTGAACTATTTGTTTAACGCGTCGTCCCCCTGCTT
>JAZOMM010000095.1:0-1619 GCA_045653965.1 Christensenellaceae bacterium
TAAAACCCTTAGGTTGTTTTGTGTGTTTTTTATGAGAATAAAGATATGTTATAAATGTTATTGTTGAGATAGTTAAAAGCAGTGAATAAGTGATTAAAAATGGAAGATTTTCGATATTGCTATAAATCGAATATCCATAAAAACTAAAGAAAATAATTTGAACTAAGATGTGAGTCCAAAATGTAATTCTTTTAATATCAGAAACCATTTTAGAGAAAACACCCCTGGTTCTTCCTAATAATGCCATAGTAGTTCTCCTTTGTATGTTTTAAGTATAACACACAATGTCGAAAATTGTATAGGTTCAGAATAAAATTTTCTTTTTGTGTCGAAAATTGTCTAATCTGCTCCTAACCAACCGACCCTGCAGATTTTAATTTTCTATTTGAGTGTTATGCCCAATTATATTCGCTCCATAAAAAATGCAAGTGTAAAATGCACGATGAAGGTATTCATCGCACTTGCTTTTTTTATTTCCTTGCTCATATCTCTTGGGCATAACATAAGTCAGGTGGCATTGGTTTGTGTTAAACCCATAAGACTATATCGGTGGAATAGCAGGGTAGAGAAGGAGTTTTTATGAGCCATTTTTCAGTTGCAGTCATTACAAAAGGAAAGCCTTGCAATGGCGAAATCGAAGAGATTTTGAGACCATATTGCGAGTGCTACGAAGAAGGTTGGAATGATGAATATTTCACATTTGAACCTGCTGATGAAGAAGATGAAGAAAGCGAAGGTTATTATTATAACCCTGATGCTAGATGGGATTGGTTCTCAATCGGTGGTAGATGGGCAGGTTTAATTAGAACTAGAAAAAAAGAAGAGCAGGAAGTTTTTAGTGATGTTTCTTGGATTTTCAAAGATGAAAACCCATACGAAAGCAAAGAAGAAGGCATCTTTAAGGTTGATTGTTGTAGGATAAAAGATATTATCACAACAGATGAAAATGAATACAAGAAAGGACTTCGTTTTTGGGAGCTTGTTGTAGAAGGACAAGCGCCACAAACGGAAGATGAAGAAGAGATAAAAAAGTTTTGCATTTATAAGCCGGAATATTATTTACAGGCTTATAAAACAAAAGAAAACTATGCAAAGGCAAGAAGTCAATTCTCTACCTATGCAGTAGTTAAAGATGGAGAATGGTATGAAGCAGGGAGAATGGGTTGGTGGGGCATCTCTTCTGCTGAACCTGAAGATGAAGCAAACTGGGAAAACAAATATTTCGATTTGGTGTTTGCAGAAGCAGAAGAAGATGAGTATTTAACCATTGTTGATTGCCACATATAGAAGAAGGGGAGTGTCAGCCGACACTCTCTTTCGCCCTTGATAAATTCGCCTAAAAACGACAAATGCCGATTTTTTTAGACAAAATTTATCAGCCCACCACACCTGTTTTATAAGGACACGAGAGTTAGCACTAGGTCCAACGAGTTGGATCTGGCCAACTCTCTTTTTTTTGCAATCTTTTCATTCCTTTGGATACCAGTATTCTAATGTTCTCGCAAGTTGGCACTAAGGCTAAACTGAATGATGCTGACCGAAAATTTGGGAAATTTTCTGCATCAGCCTTGTTGACTTGCTCCGAACCGAATTTTTTACTGGATAATCCAAAGGAACGA
>JAZOMM010000096.1:0-1564 GCA_045653965.1 Christensenellaceae bacterium
ATTCTTTAGGCAAGCGCATCAGCAGACTTATCGTTTATTATTTTTAAAAATTCTTCATTTTGAATAACCGTTATATGCAAAGAGTCGAATTTTGCCATTGCGATAGGCGCGGAGCAGCCCGCCTTTATAATTGCATTTAACTCTTCTTCTGAAATTTGCATAGGTTTATAATCTCTAGTGGATTTTCTTTTTGCAATCGCTTCTAAAGTATTCATATTTATCTCCTTTCTTTTAATATCATTTTCCCACTCTTTGCGAGTTATTGCGTAAACGCATAAATTTTCTTCGCCGTCAAAATACTCTTTTACAAACTTCATACCGTTTGCTTTTGCGGTATTGACGGACGCAATATTTTCTTTATTCATATATGAATAAACGCAATCAAAATTTGTATTTTCAAAACTAGAGTTTTTTACATCTAAAAAAACAACTGAATTTGCATAAGCCTTATTAGGAAGGACAAAAACACTTGACAAAACCACAAGCGATAAAGCAATTACTAAAAGCATTTTCGATAGACTTATTCTCTTTGTCATTTTGCCTTTCCCCTTTTACAAAATCTTTTGCTTAATTATACCATACTTACCTCGAAAAATAAACAATTTTTAACAAATTTATTTATTTTTATAAATACAAGCCCCCACCTAAAAGGTAGGGGCAAGTTTTTTTACTAAAACTATTTTTTGTCGCTTGTAAGTTGACTATCTATATTTCTCTCACTAATTTTGCCTTCTGGATTGATTTCGCCAGCACGAGTTAGTGCAATCTTTGTTAGATATGGTCCTACAAGTTCATAGATTAAAACAGAGAACAACGTTAAGTTTGCAACTATTGTTGCAATAGCACCACCCATTGCGTTGCCAACGGTTATTGCCATGCCGAGTGCAACACCTGCTTGTGGGAAAAGTGTTATACCTAAGTATTTAACAATGTTAGGCTGGCTTTTTGAAAGCCTTGCACTAAATGCTGCACCATAATATTTACCTAAGCAACGGAATAGTATATACACCACGCCGATTAGAACGATTATAAAATCAGTTAAAACATTTAAGTCTAACTCTGCACCACTTATTACAAAGAACAAAATAAATATCGGTGCTGTCCATCTGTCAAGCCTATCCATAAGTTGCTCTGAAAAATCACAAATATTACAGAAAATTGTGCCGAGCATCATACATGCAAGAAGCGATGAGAAACGGAATTCAAGTCCACCTATTTCAAACTCAATCATTGAAATGCCCACAGTTAAGAATACAAAAGCAACGCTCATTGCAAGTCTTTTTGAACGAGAGTGGAAAAACCTTTCAAAGAAAGTGAAAACATATCCCATAATAGCGCCAAGACCAACTGACATAACAACTTCAGCAATAGGTTCAACAACGATTGCTAAGATGCTAACGCTTTCTTCTAACGCCCTTGCGATACCAAATGAAATTGAAAAAATTACAAGACCAACAGCATCATCGAGAGCAACTACAGGAAGTAAAACGTCAGTTACAGGACCTTTTGCCTTGTATTGACGAACAACCATAAGTGTTGCTGCTGGGGCTGTTGCTGCTGCTAT
>JAZOMM010000097.1:0-1652 GCA_045653965.1 Christensenellaceae bacterium
ACCTGCAAGAAGCATTGTCGTTGTTTTTGAAACGCTAGATTGCACTTCCCCACCAAGTTCGGTGATAATTTTTCCTGCTTGGTCTCTCTTAAACTCTAATAAAGTGCCTGTTAAAACAACCTTTTCGCCACTAAACACGCCTTGTTTTTCAGCCGTTTCGTATTTGATATTTACACCTAAAGCAAACAACTTTTCAATTTCTTGCAAGTTTTCGATATCGGCAAAATATTTTATAATGCCTTCTGCCATAATTTCGCCCACATCTGAAAGGCTAACAAGTTTTTCATAATCAGCATTTTTAAGTTCATTATAATCCTTAAATGCCTTTGATAAATCCCTTGCTGTTTTCCTTCCTACATTTTCTATACCAAGCGAATAAATAAACTTGTCGAAATCAATATTTATTGAATTTTCTATCGATGTTAATAAATTAGATGCTTTTGCATCCTTAAAGCCTTCAAGCGTTAATAACTTTTCTTTATCTAAAGCGAATAAATCAGAAAAACTATTTGTCCCAAATTGGTCAAATAAAAGCCCAGCTGTCATTTCGCTAAAACCTTCTATATCGATCCCATTTTTAGTTCCAAAGTTTACAAGTTTTGCTACAATTCTTGGTCTGCAATTTTCGTTTGGGCAAAATAAATTAGCACCTATTTCTACAAGTTCGCTTTGACAATATGGACAAATTGTTGGTCTTTCAACAACCTTAGAATCATCAAAAATTTCGGTCGTTCCAAGTATCTCTGGAATAACTTCATTGCTTCTTCGAACAAGAACTCTAGCACCTATCATAACGCCCTTTCTTTGAATATCAGAGTAGTTATTTAATGTTGCTTTTTTTACCGTTGCACCAGCAAGTTCGGTTGGTTCTAATATGCCAAGTGGGGTGAGTTTTCCCGTTCTTCCAACTTGCCATTTTACGTCTGTTAAAATGGTGGTTGTTTCTTCTGCTTCGAACTTAAAAGCAATTGCCCAGCGTGGAAATTTATCAGTACTGCCAAGTTTTTCTCTTTTTTCTATATCGTTAAGTTTTACAACTGCACCATCAGTTAAAATATCTAGTGTTTTTCTATTGATTTCAATATCTTTTATAGCAGACATAACACCCTCAATATCACTGCAAACACGCAAAAATGGATGAACTTTAAAGCCATTTTGTTTTAAGAACTCAACACTTTCTACTTGAGAAGAAAATTCTTTTCCCTCGATATAATTTACATTGTAAAACATAATTTCAGCGTGGCGTTTTTCAGTGACTTTAGGGTCTAAATTTCTTATAGCACCTGCAACGGCATTTCTTGCATTTTTCAAAACTTCAGTTGCTGTTTGATTGTATTTTTCAAGCACCGAAAGTCTAATAATCGCTTCGCCTTGAACTTCTAATTTTCCCTTAAAGTCAATGCATAAAGGAAAACTTTTTATAGTTAAAACTTGTGCAGTGACATCTTCCCCTTCTATTCCGTTACCACGAGTTGAGGCACAAACAAATTTACCATCATCATAAGTTAAACAAATGGTAAGCCCATCGAACTTATACTCAACTGTGTATTGGCTTTCAATTCCATCTTTTTTAATTCGGTTATCAAATGCGATAAGTTCATCATACTCTGTAGCCTTATCCAAACTATAAAGTCTATTTATATGTTTATGTT
>JAZOMM010000098.1:0-10586 GCA_045653965.1 Christensenellaceae bacterium
TTAGGAAATGTGTCTAAGCAAGTTGAAGCATCAAGAAAACAAATTTTAGCAATAAAAAAGATAAAAGAAGTTGTAGGTTTAGATACATTAAGCAAAGACTTAGAGACTACGGCAAGGACAAGGATAGACTATCCAGATGACACGCTTTTGGAACTTGCAGAAAGGCTTGCCGTTAGCAAAAGTTGCCTTAACCATAGACTAAGAAAGATTATGACAATAGCAAATGAACTATAAAGGAAGAAATTATGTCTGATTTTGTACATTTACATTTACACACAGAATACAGCCTGCTCGATGGTGCAACGAGAATAGACAAACTATTCAAAAGCCTAAAAGAAAAGGGCATGGATGCCGTTGCTATAACCGACCATGGCAATATGTTCGGTTCACTTTACTTTGCCGGTGAAGCAAAAAAGGCAGGGATAAAGGGCATAATTGGTTGCGAAATGTATGTCTGCGATGATTATAAGGAAAAAAGTGGCAAGCAAAACTATGACCACTTAATTTTGCTTTGTAAAAATAAACAAGGTTATAAAAACCTTATAAAACTTGATTCAATGGCATATGTTGATGGTTTTCACTATAAACCAAGAATAGATTATAAAACAATAAAAGAGCATAGCGAAGGTCTTATTTGTCTTTCAGCCTGTCTTGCAGGAAGGGTGTCTAAAAGGCTACTCGAAAACGATTATGAAGGCGCAAAACAAACGGCGCTTATGCTTTATGATATTTTCAAAGAAGATTTTTATATCGAAATTCAAGACCATGGTTTAGATGACCAAAAACGCATAAATCCATTACTTATAAAACTATCAAGAGAACTAAATATTCCACTCGTAGCAACAAACGACGTGCACTATCTAGAAAGGGAAGATGCTGAAATGCAAGACGTTATTATGTGTATCAGCATGAAAACAACAATTGATGACCCAACAAGGTTAAAGATGGAAAGTGACCAATCATACTTAAAGTCACCAGAAGAAATGGAAAAACTTTTCGCTAATATACCAGATGCAATAGAAAACACCAAAAAGATTGCAGATAAGGTTACCGAAGAAGTGTTTAACCTAACGAACAAGGGTGACCCAATAAGAGATGATTCGCTTATTCCAAAATACGTTCCAGATGACGGAAGCACTTCAAAAGAATACTTAAGAAGATTAGCCGAAGAGGGTTTAAGAAAGAGATATAGCGAGATAACCCCAGAAATAAGAGAACGCTTTGAATATGAGTTTGATGTTATAAGTTCAATGGGTTTTTGCGACTACTATCTAATTGTTTGGGACTTTATCAATTATGCAAGCAGCGTAGGCATACCCGTGGGTGCTGGTCGTGGCTCGGGCGTATCTAGTATCATTGCATATTCGGTGGGTATCACCGATGTTGAGCCACTAGGATATCAACTTATTTTTGAAAGATTTTTAAATAGAGAAAGGGTAAGTATGCCCGACTTTGACGTTGATATATCAGATGCACGCCGTGGCGAAGTTGTTGAATATGTAAGAAACAAATACGGCTCTGATAGGGTTGCTCAAATAATCACTTTTGGAACGATGGCAGCAAAAGGTGCAATTAAAGACGTTGCAAGGGTGTATAGAGTGCCTTATTCCAATGTGGACAAGATAACAAAACTAATGGACGGAAAATCTACAATCCGTCAGTCTTTAGGTTTAGACCTAACCAAAGACGGAACAAATGTAGGTGTTCCTGAACTCAAAGAAATTTACGATACAGACGAACAACTTAAAAAGATAATAGACATGGCAATCAAGATAGAAGGGTTGCCAAGGCAAGCATCAATGCACGCAGCAGGCGTTGTTATATGCGAAAAGCCTATTATGGAAAACGTTCCACTTCAAAGAAACGGCGATGATATTACCACGCAGTTTGACATGATAGAAGTTGAAGCATTAGGTATGCTCAAAATGGACTTCTTGGGTTTAAGAACTCTAACCGATGTGCAACTTGCCTGTCAATATGTAAAAGAAAATCACGGCATAGATATAGACTTCCATAAACTTGGATATGAAGATATGGGTGCATACGAACTTATCGGCTCGGGTGAAACTGACGGCGTGTTCCAACTTGAAAGTCCTGGTATGAAAAGGTTTATGAGAAACTTAAAGCCATCTACCTTTGAAGATATTATTGCAGGAATATCGCTTTATAGACCGGGGCCTATGGACTCTATCGATGATTATGTAAAAAATAAACATAATCCAGAACTCGTAAAATATGACCACCCACTCTTAGAGCCTATACTTAAAAACAGTTATGGCATACTCGTTTATCAAGAACAAGTTATGCAGATTTGTCAAAACTTAGGTGGGTTTACGCTCGGTCACGCAGACGTCGTTAGAAAGGCGATGGGTAAGAAAAAACTCGATATCATGGAAGCACAAAAAGCCATATTCGTTTATGGTGGTATAAACGAAAGCACAGGTCAGCCTGTTGATGGTGCAATAAAAAGGGGCGTTCCAGAAGAAATTGCAATCAAGATTTATGATAATATGAAACCTTTTGCAAGGTATGCGTTCAACAAATCGCACGCAGCAGCATACGCCGTGCTTGCTTATCAAACGGCATACTTAAAAAGGTATTATGAAGTTGAGTTTTTCTGTTCGCTTTTAAACAACAGAATAGATAAGATAGAAGAACTTTCAAAATATCTATCATATCTAAAATCGAAAAACATCAATGTGTTAACGCCAGATATCAATAAGAGTAAGGCAATGTTCTCTTGTGAAAATGGTGGGGTGCGTTTTGGACTTGTAGGTCTTAAAAACGTTGGACTTGGCGTTGTAGAACAAATCATAAAAGAAAGGGATAATAACGGCGAGTTTAAGTCATTTGAAGATTTTATTAACAGGTGTATAGGTCTTGGCATAAACAAGCGTTTGGTTGAAAGTTTAATTTTATCTGGTGGGTTTGACTGCTTTAAGATAAATCGTAGAACGCTTATGACTGTGTATGGCGATTATATGGAAAGGGTGTCGCTAGTTGAAAAGAAACGCAACGAGCAACAAATTTCAATGTTTGGCACGCTACTTGCAGATGATGAAGGGTTAGAACTTGAATATCCAAAAATTGACGAGTTCTCATCAAAAGAAAAACTAACGCTTGAAAAGACAGTGGTTGGCATATACCTATCAGGACACCCACTCTCTGACTATAGAGAGCAGTTCTCAAAGTTCAGTTTTAATACTTCTGTCTTAGACTATTATGAAGAAGATGAAGAAGAAAATAGAACTTATACCGAAATTAAAGACGGCGAGCATGTGGTGATGGGTGGCATAATCACGGAATTTAAAAAACTCGTTACAAAGAGTGGTCAAACAATGGCTTTTACAAAGGTAGAAGACATAAACGGACAAATCGAAGTAATATGCTTTCCAAAAGTTTATGAAAGGGCAATTGATGCACTTAAGTTAGAGCAAATAGTAAAAGTTTCTGGAAAAATACAACTAAAAGAAAAAGAAGCGCAAATCATAGCAGATAGCGTGGAAATTTTAACGATAACCGAACAAGAAAAGCCAAAAGAAGGGCAAGAATATATGGGCATAATAGTGCCAGATGACAAGATAGATAAAAAAGATGAAATACTTGACATCTTAACGAGTTATGTGGGCGATATACCTGTAATCATTGCACTTGGTGGCAAAAAATATAGTGCAAATTGTGCTATAAGAAAATGTGAAGGTTTAATTAGTGAACTCAAAAATTATATCCCAGAAAAAGACATAATATTTTTCATTAAAAAAACATAAAAAGTGCTTGAAAATAGTAGATAAATAAGTTTAGATATGTTAAAATAATTTATAACGAGATTTCAAGGATAAAAACACAGCAAGAAAGGTGACAAAAAATGGATAGAATAGCTGTTTTAACAAGTGGTGGCGATGCACCGGGCATGAATGCTTGTATAAGGGCAGTTGTGCGTAGTGCACTTAACAACAAAATGGATATCTATGGTGTAGAAAGGGGCTATGCTGGTCTCGTTAAAGGCGAAATCAACAGGCTTAACACTCGTTCTGTATCGGACATGATACATAAGGGTGGAACTTTTTTAAGCACTGCAAGATGCCCAGAGTTTCGTGATATAGAAGTTCAAAGACAAGCAGTTGAAGCACTATCGGCATATGGCATAGAAGGTCTTGTTGTAATCGGTGGCGACGGCACTTTTAGGGGTGCAAAAGATTTGTGCGATAACTTTGGTATTAGAGTTATCGGTATTCCGGGGACAATCGACAACGACCTATCTTACACCGACTATACCGTTGGGTTTGACACGGCAGTAAACACAGTGCTATGGGCAATCAATAATCTTAGAGACACCTTTCACTCTCACGATAGAGTTGGGCTACTTGAAGTTATGGGCAGAAATTGTGGCGACATTGCAGTTTATGCAGGCGTTGCTGGTGGTGCTGAATATGTATTAGTTCCAGAAGTGCCATATGACTTAGATAAAATTGCATCTTCAATAAAAAAGAGTTATCTTCGTGGCAAAACTTCAAACATGATAATTTTGGCAGAAGGTGCAGGCAATCGTGATGAGATTGCAGACTATATTGCCAAAAAGAGTGGCATTGGGGTAAAGGTTACAAACTTTGGCCATATTCAAAGGGGTGGCTCTCCAAACATGGCAGACAGAGTTTTGGCTGCAAGGTTTGGATATAAGGCAGTTGAACTGTTAAGAGATGGAAAAGAAAGTTGCGCAGTAGGAATAAGAGACAATAAAATAATAACCGTTCCATTTAGCGAAGTTCAAGGCACAAGAAATAAATTCGATACAGAACTTTATAACATAGCCCATATTTTAGGCTTGTAATATAAATAAAAAAACATGAAAATGTCATACGACAAGGAGAGAAAGAAATGAAATTTTTTCACGCTTATGATGACCACTTTATAAAAGGTCTAATAAAGAACAACTTATTGAACAAAGACTCAGGTTTAAGAATTCAACAAAGTTATAGATTCCCAAACCACATTAAGTTCAACGAATATGCTAAAAAAGGTAGCAAGTTCTATAACTACATAAAAGAAACAAAAACACCTATGTACGTTGATAGACTTTGTGGTGGTTCAACATGGCATAATTATGCGTTCGACTTAGAACTTGCAAACGATTATCGTGAAATGCTTGGCGACTGGTTCTTAGGCTTCCAAGTTCACGAAAGTGGTTCTAACCGTCGTAGGTCAGAATGGAAAATTCTTATGAGAAGAATGGGACACAAAGGTCCATATGATTTAGCCGAACTCAAGGAAAAGATGGTGCATAAGTTTGCAAAACTTCCAGACGGCACACCGCTTCACTCAATCACAACCGATTGTCTTGAATATTATGCAACAAAAACTTATGCTGAAACATATCCAGAATTCATTGATGAACTCAAGGAAATGTTTGAAAGAAGATTAAAAGATACTGATAATAACGTTATTCCATGTGATAGTTATTATTTAGCAACAAAAATTCAAAACGACTTAGGTATGAGAACTTTCATGCCAGAAGTTGGTGCACAAATTCCACTTATGCGTTTAGCAGTTGCAGTTGCTCGTGGCGTTGCTAAATGCTATAACAAAACTTGGGGTATTTATTATGAATGCTGGAGAGAAATTCCAGGCGATTATATCATGCCTAACTACTGCTTAAAGGGTATCAACGAAAGATGCTTGCCACAAGCAGAATATATCAGTAAGTATGGCGAAAATGGTGGTAGTTCAAGACTACTTCAAGATAGAATTTATAACCACGGCTATATGAGTGGTTGTGACTATATGTCAGAAGAATGGGGTGCATACTGCAGTTATCAAGACTGTGAAGAATTCACACTTTCATCTTATGGTAAGTTAAAGAAAGAATTTATCGATAGAACACAACAACTTGGTAACATCAAAGCAAACGTTCCATTTGCTATCGTGTTGCCACAAGAATTTAGTGTTATCGAACTTCCAGACATTTTCACACCATGGGTAGTTGGCGACCACAAAAAGACAAACCTTGATAGCCCACTCAGTGATGAAGAAATTGCATATTTTGGTCACGTTGAAGACGTTCTCAAACTCATCTTTGCTAATGCTGATGAAGTTCGTGGTAACGAAGGCTTTGTTCTTACAAACTCTAAATTCGGTGATATATTTGACGTTATCTATGACGATACGCCAGATGAAGCACTTAAAAATTATAAATATTTAATTGATGCAACAAAAGAAGGAAACTTCTTAAAGAAGAAAGGCAAAGAATTTAACGTTATCGATAGTTCTGACATTAAAAAACTTGAAAAGACATTAAAAGACCTTGAAAAAGAAATTATGCCTTGCTATGTTGAAGGTCTTCCATACATCGTTTCTAAGAACGAAAAGGGCGATGACTTTATTACAATCTTTAACAACGAAGGAAACCAAAGAGATGAAAACGTTGGCGACATTATCCTTCACGAAGCAGACAAAACTGTTAGAGTTGTATTTAAAGAAGTTCCAAACCTTGAAAGTATTTACGAATCAAGCAAGTTAAATATTACAAAGATTGATGATAAAACTTACGATATTTTCGTTCCAGCAGCAACTGTGGCAATTATTAAATTCTAATAATTAGAAAAAATTTTATAGGATAGAATTATATGAAATTTTTCCACGTGTACGATGACCACTTTGTAAAGGGCTTAGAAAAAAATGGTTTTATCAACAAAGATGCAGGTATAAAACTAAAGCACAGTTGGTCGCTTAAAAATAAAGAGAAATTTAATGAATACGCAAAAAAGGGCAGTGCGGTTTATAACTATATCAAAGAAACCAAAATGCCTATGTATGTTGATAGATTTTGCGGTGGCACAACTTGGCACGATTATGTAGTTGACAAAACGTTGACAGAAGAATATCGCAAGATTTTAGGCGATTGGTTTTTAGGTTTTCAAGTTCACGAAAGTGGTTCTAATCGTCGTAGGTCAGAATGGCCAATAATGATTAGAAGAATGGGGCATAAAGGTCCTTATGACTTAAACGAAATGAGACAAAAGATGCTTCATCCATATGTGACAAACGTGTTAGAAGACGGCACAAGGCTTTTTTCAACCACTCAAGATAACATAGAATACTATTCAACCTTAAAATATGCTGAAACATATCCAGAATTCCTTGATGAAATGACAGAGATGTTCAAAAGAAGGATTAAGGATACGGGGGATAACGTTATTCCTTGTGATAGTTATTTCTTGGCAACAAAAATGCAAAACGACCTAGGCGTTAGAACTTTTATGCCAGAAGTTGGTGCACAAATTCCACTTATGAGAATTGCTGTTGCACTTGCTCGTGGCGTTGCTAAGGCGTATAATAAAACTTGGGGCGTTTATTATGAGTGTTGGAGAGAAGAGCCGGGCGTAGATTATTTTATGCCAAACTATTCAACAAGTGCAATCAACGAGTGGAACTTAAGAACTGAAGAATATATCAGTTTCTATGGTGAAAACGGTGGTAGTTCAAGATTACTTCAAGATAGAATTTATAACCACGCATATATGAGTGGTGCAGATTACTTCTCAGAAGAATGGGAAGGCTATACAAGTTATACCGACCTTCAAAAATTTACATTGTCACCTTATGGCAAGTTAAAGAAAGAGTTTATAAGTCGCACGCAAAAAATGGGCAAGATAAAGGCAAAAGTTCCATTTGCAATCGTTTTGCCACAAGAATTTTGTTGTATAGAACTTCCAGATATCTTTACCGATTGGAAGATTGGCGAATATAAGAAAACTCACTTAAGCAGTCCACTTTCTGCTGAAGAAATAGAATATTTTGGACATATTGAAGATGTTCTTAAACTTATCTTTGCAAGGGTAGAGCAAATAGGTAATGAAGGTCACGTTTTAACAAACTCTCGCTTTGGCGACCAATTCGATATTATTTATTATGACACGCCAGAAAGTGCATTAAAAGAATATGATTATTTAATTGATGCAACTAAAGAAGGTGCATTTATCAAAGCAAAGGCAGGAAAAGACTTAAAAATCTTAGATAGCAAAGATATTGATGAATTAGAAAAGACCTTAAATGATTTAACAAAACAAATTATGCCTTGCTTTGTTGAAGGTTTGCCATGGATAGTATCTTATGGTGAAAATGGCGAGCAAATGCTTTCAATTTTCAACAACGAAGGCAACACAAGAAGTTTGTTTAAGGGCGACACGGTCGATGATAAAGCAAATAAAGTTGTAAAGGTAACATTTAAGGAAAACACAATACCAACAATTTTATATTCATCAAATAAAGTTGAGTTAGAAAAGATTGATGAAAAGACATATAATATTCTAGTTTCAGCAACAGGAACAGTGATATTAAAATTTTAATGGTTAAGTATATAATTTACATAAAGGAGAAAACAAAATGAAAGGATTAAAAGGCGCATTAATGTTTGCCCAATCAGGTGGACCAACATCAGTAATCAACGCTAGCGCAGCAGGTGTATTTATCGAAGGCTTATCAAATGATATGATAACCGAAGTTTATGGCGCAGCACACGGCATAAGGGGTATTCTTAACGAAGAATTCTATGATATGTCTAAAGAAGATATCAAAGAATTAGAACTCTTAAAAAACACACCATCATCAGCACTCGGCTCAGTTAGATATAAACTCAAAGATGCATCAGTTGATGACACAGATTACAAAAGACTTTTAGAAGTATTCAAAAAATATAACGTTCGTTATTTCTTCTACAATGGTGGTAACGATAGTATGGATACTTGCAACAAAATCAGCAAATACATGGCAAAATCTGGCTATGAAATGAACGTTATCGGTGTTCCAAAGACAATCGACAACGACCTTTACGGAACAGACCACTGCCCAGGCTTTGCTTCAGCAGCAAAATATATCGCAACATCAATCATGGAAATCAACCTTGATGCTAAGGTTTATGATACACCAATGATTTGCGTTATCGAAGTTATGGGAAGAAACGCAGGCTGGCTTACAGCAGCAGCACAACTTGCAAATGCTAAAGGCTTAGGCGCAGACCTTATTTACCTTCCAGAAATTCCATTTGATGTAAACAAGTTCGTTGCTGATGTTAAAGACGTTATGGCAAAGAACAACAACAAGTGTATTGCTGTTGTTTCAGAAGGTATCAAAAATGCAGACGGCGTTTTAGTTTGCGAAGCATTAGGACAAACAGGCGCTCGTGATAGTTTTGGTCACGCTCAACTCGGTGGCGTTGCTGCAACACTTTCAAACATCGTTAAGGCTGAAACAGGTTCTAAGGTTAGAGCAATCGAACTTTCACTTATGCAAAGATGTGCAGCACACTGTGCAAGTGCAACAGACGTTGAAGAAACATTTGAAGCAGGTAAGCAAGCAGTTAGGGCAGCAGTTAATGGCGAAACAGATAAGATGGTTTGCTATGCAAGAAAAGAAGGCACTAAGTATGAATGCGAATATAAACTTTTACCATTAGAACTAGCAGCAAACACAGAAAAGACAGTTCCACTAGAATGGATTATCAACAACGGCACAGGCATTTCTAACGAATTCGTTGACTATGCACTTCCACTTATCCAAGGCGAAGTAGATATGCTTAAGGAAGACGGACTTCCAAGGTTTGCAAAACTTAAAAAGGTGTTAGTTAAAAAATAATTTTTTAATTCGACAAAATTTTTAAAAAGGACTTGAAATGTTGTTATAAAAGTGGTATTATAATAACTAGTAAGTTTAGGAAAAAGGTTTTGTTATGAGAAGAAGTTTTTTATCAACTGAATCAAACACACACTTTTTTCGCATGCCTATAAAATAAGATTTTAAAAGAAGCCCTCAGTGGCTTCTTTTTTAATATCGGCTTTATTGTAAAGTCAAATGAAAAAATATTTGTGGAGGACAAACAAATGAAAAACACTAATTTAGTTTATGGTGTTAAGGACAAGCCAGGCTTTTGGAAGACAATAGTTCTTGCACTCCAACAAGTTTTGGCAATTTTAGCAGCAACCATAGTTGTTCCTGTAATAGTGGGCAACGGCATGAGTCAATCTGCAGCCTTGTTTGGCGCAGGTCTTGGTACAATAGTATATTTACTATTTACAAAGTTCAAAAGCCCTGTATTCTTAGGCAGTTCTTTTGCATTTATCGGCTCTATGGGCGCAGCATTTACAGGCGCAGTTAGCGTTTCAGTTGGTTATTTAGGAATAATCATCGGTGCAATTATGGCTGGTTTAGTTTACGTTGTAATTGCGGCTATAGTTAAGGCAGTTGGAACAAAATGGATAACAAAATTAATGCCTGCATCAGTTATCGGACCAACAGTTGCAGTAATTGGTTTATCACTTGCTGGCAATGCAGTTGGCGATTTAACAAAGGGTAGTTATACAGTTACACAAATGGTAGAAACTCTTAAAGATAGCCAAGTAGTAATGGTTCCAACATCAGTTCCTACAGCATCTCCATTTATAGCATTACTTTGTGGCTTAGTAACACTCGCAGTAATTATCATCTGCTCTGTTTATGGCAAAAAAATGCTTAAGATTATACCATTTATTATCGGTATCTTAGCAGGCTATGCACTCGCTGCAATCTTTACACTTATCGGCACACTTGCAGAAGTT
>JAZOMM010000099.1:0-4309 GCA_045653965.1 Christensenellaceae bacterium
GAATAAGAAAGTGTAATTTCAAACTCGTTTAAGTTAAAGTTATCAACTGGTATAATAGCCGTTAGGGTGTGCGAAACGGCGTTTAACTTAAAAGTGCTTTTATATTCCTTGCCCTTAAAGTTTAGGCAAATATTATATGTAACATTTTCGTTTTGGCTATCTTTTAGCCTAAAAATAAGAGCATAAGTTTTTTGAGTTATCTCTCCATCTAAACTCGGCAATTTTTCTGTATAGCCATATCCTGCAGTTATAGGTAAATCGTTTTGCTCGCTTTCATAGCAGTTTGACCTAAGTTCGCTTACATAGTCATCTAAAGTTGGTTTAGTAGAACAGCCACTAAAAAGTAATAAGGAAATTAAAAAAATCAAAATAGGTAATTTAAGTTTCATAAAGCCCCCTTTAAGATATTTTTATGATGAAAAAGTTGAATTAATACTAAAGTATTAAAAATTTTTATACTCAAAGTATTGATTTTTTAGTTAAACTTTGTTAAAATAGATAAAATACATAATGTATGATAGGGTAGTATTATGAAAAAACTAGTTATCAAAACAACTTTTATCACGATTATATCCATTTTAGCCGTATGCATTATTGTAATGAGTGCTATTTGTGCGTTTAAGCCAAGAACTATAGGCAAAATGTTTGAAAATTTAGGGAATTACGAGGCTTCACAATATTTCTATCAAAGACAATACGAAAAGACTCAAGAAATAGACGACTTGATTTTGCTTATTGACAATGCTTATGAAAAGCAAGATAGCCAAAAATTAGTTGTATTTGTTAGAGCCTTAATAAATAGTAAAGATTTTTATGCTTATTGTCAAAGCAAGAATAGTAAACTTGCACCTAATCAAATGACTACCGAAGAATATTATTTCGGCGTTTATGTAGAACTATTGCTTTCAGAAGGAAAATTTGATAAGGCCATAAAATCTGCTAAGGCATACGTAGTTAAAGATGATGGCAGTTTAGAATTAGGATATACTAAGTTTAATCCTGTTAGAGTTTTGGTTAGTTATAGTCTAGAACTTAATGCCGACCAAAAACAAAAATTAAAAAATGTAATTAATGGTTTTCAAATCGTTATAACCGACAGCACCCAGCTATCGTTTATGCAAGAAGACTTAAATAAATTAAATTAGGACAAAACCATAAAAGGAGAATTATATGGGCAAAATTATTAAGGAAGGCTTAACTTTTGATGATGTGTTATTAGTTCCACAAGCAAGCAACATCGTGCCAGCACATGTTGATTTAACAACTAATTTAACACCTACCGTGAAACTCAATATTCCACTTATGTCTGCAGCAATGGACACAGTAACTGAATCTCGCCTTGCTATCGCTATGGCAAGAGAAGGTGGTATAGGTATTATTCACAAGAATATGTCTATTGATGAGCAAGCGCAACATGTTGATAGAGTAAAAAGGAGTGAACACGGCGTTATTACAGACCCTTTCTTCTTAGAACCTGATAACCCTGTTACAGATGCACTTAAACTTATGGAAAAATATCGCATAAGTGGTGTGCCTATCACAAAGGGTGGCAAACTCGTTGGAATACTCACGAATAGAGACTTGCGTTTTGAAAGCAATTTCGAACAACCAATTAAAAATATTATGACAAAAGAGAAGTTGGTTACGGCGCCTGTTGGCACATCGCTTGAACAAGCACAACAAATTCTCGGCAAACATAGAATTGAAAAATTACCTATCGTTGATGAAAAGGGATATTTGAAAGGTCTTATCACAATTAAAGATATCGAAAAGGCTATTCAATATCCAAACTCAGCAAAAGACAAAAACGGCAGACTTTTAGCAGGTGCTGCTGTTGGCGTTTCTGTTAATACTTTAGAAAGAGTTGATGCGTTAGTTAAAGCAAAGGTTGACATCATCGTTGTTGATAGTGCCCACGGACATTCTCAAAACATCTTAAAAATGGTTTCAAAGATTAAAGAAGTTTATCCAAACCTTCCTATTATTGCAGGTAACGTTGCAACTGCTGATGCAACAGAAGCACTCATCGATGCTGGTGCAGACGTTGTTAAGGTTGGTATCGGCCCAGGTTCTATTTGTACAACTCGTATCGTTGCAGGTATCGGTGTTCCACAACTAACTGCTGTTATGGATTGTGCTGAGCGTGCTGAAAAGTTCGGCAAAAAGGTTATTGCAGACGGTGGTATCAAATATAGTGGCGATATTACTAAGGCTATCGGTGGTGGTGCTGCTGCTGTTATGATAGGTAGTATGTTCGCTGGAACTTTAGAAAGCCCAGGTGAAATTGAAATTTACCAAGGCAGAAGTTTCAAAGTTTATAGAGGTATGGGTTCACTTCCTGCAATGGCTTGTGGCAGTAAGGATAGATACTTCCAAGAAAATGCTAAAAAACTCGTTCCAGAAGGCGTTGAAGGTAGAGTTCCTTATCGTGGCGCACTTTCTGAAATCGTGTTCCAAATGTGTGGTGGTATTAGAGCAGGTATGGGTTATTGTGGCACTGCTACAATCGATGAACTTAGAAAAAATGCTCAATTTGTTAAGATTTCTAGTGCTTCACTTATTGAATCACACCCACACGATATTTCAATTACAAAAGAATCACCTAACTATTCACCAAGAGGCTAATAGTTAAAAAGTTTAAGTTTTTACTTATAAGGAGATAATATGGATAAAAAAATTCAAAAAGTTTTGGATATGATAAAAGAAAATAATATCCAAATGGTAGATTTTAAGATGGTTGATATCAATGGTCAATTCCGTCACGTTACAATTCCAGCAAATAGTTTTACACCAGACATCATGCGTGATGGTATCGGCTTTGATGCTTCTAACTATGGTTATGCTGTTGTTGAAAAGAGTGATATGGTGTTTATTCCAGACCCAGAAACTGCTATGATAGACCCTTTCTGCGATATTCCAACACTTTCTATGAGTGGTAACGCAATGATTATTGACTACCCAGAAAATAGACCACTTGCTCAATATCCAAGAAATATCGTTCTCGCTGCTGAAAAGTATATGCAAGACTGTGGCGTTGCTGATGAAATGTATATTCTTCCAGAATTTGAATTTTATCTTTTCGATGATGTTAATTGGGACGTTAAACCATATAGCATCGGCGTAAGTTTAGATGCAACACAATCTTATTGGAATAGTTCTGTTGAAGGTAAGGGCGTTGTTGTTCCAAAACAAAAGAACTATCACATTGCAAAACCATTTGATAATTCTTTCGAGTGCCGTAGCGAAATGTGTATGCATATCGAAAAGGCAGGTATTCCTGTAAAATATCATCACCCAGAAGTTGGTGCTGCTGGTCAATACGAAATCGAACCAAAACTTGGCAAAATGTCAAAGATGGCAGATGGCACAATGATGATTAAATATATTATCCAAAACACAGCACTAAAATATGGCAAGAGTGCAACACTTATGCCAAAGCCTGTATTTGGCGAAGCAGGTAACGGTATGCACGTTCATATGCTCTTATTTAAGGATGGCAAACCTGTTTTCTCTGATGACAACGGCTATGCTCACCTTAGCAAAGAAGCACATTACTTTATCGGTGGCTTACTCAAACACATCAGTTCACTCTGCGCAATCACAAACCCAAGCACAAACTCATTCAAGCGTTTAGTTCCTGGATTTGAAGCACCTGTTACTGTTGGTTATGCAACATCAAACAGAAGTGCAGTTATAAGAATTCCTGCATATGCTAAGCAACCAGAAGAAAGAAGATTTGAACTTCGTAACCCAGATGCAACTTGCAACCCATATTTCTGCTTTGCTGCAATCTTAATGGCAGGCTTAGATGGTATTAAAAACAAGATTGACCCTAAAGAAAACGGCTGGGGACCTTATGACTTTAACTTATTCAACTTACCAGAAGAAGAAAAGGCAAAACTCCAAGGACTTCCAACATCACTTGAACAAGCACTTGATGCTCTTGAAAAAGATCACGAATACTTAACAGCAGGTGGCGTATTCCCAGAACATTTAATCAAAAAGTTCATTGAAACAAAGCGTAAAGAATGCAGTGAACTCTCTAAGATTCCAAACCCAGCAGAGTTCGAAAAATACTATAACTGCTAATACATGTGCATTTGTTAGTAAAATAAAACCAAAAGCGAATAGTCTAAACTATTCGCTTTTTATATTTTTAGAAAAACAAAAAAGAGTTAGCGAATTTTCGCTAACTCTTTAGTTTTATTTACATATTAATATTCTGTTGTGTAGTTATCAAAGTAGCCTTGAATCCAAATGATAGGTGTACCTTTGTCGCCAGAGCCAGAAGTTAAGTCGCAAAGTGAAC
>JAZOMM010000100.1:0-4057 GCA_045653965.1 Christensenellaceae bacterium
ATCTGTCGTCAGCGACTTCGGTGGTTCGAATCCACCCCTTCCCACCAAAGAGAGAGATACGAATTTAGTGTATCTCTCCTTTTTATTTTTAAATATTTTATTTATTGTGGATTCGAATTAGGAGAAAATTTGATTTATCAAATTTGTCCAAGGGACTAAAATGTCCTGTGGACATTTTATCGGGAGGCTCGAGAGAAGCGAATCCACCCCTTCCCACCAAAGTGAGAGATACAATTTTGTGTATCTCTCCTTTCTTTTTATTTAGATTTAAAGCAAAAACACTAGTATATAACTAGTGTTTTTTATATTAAATTTAATTAAATATCTTTTCCCTGTTCTTTAAATAACATCTTTTTGCAAATTGAATAATAAATTAACACTATTCCCAAACTGAATAAAATTCCACCAATAATATCACTAAGCCAATGAACACCAGATAAAAGTCTCCCCACAACCATAAAACCAATAAAAAGGCTAATTATTATGTTTAATGACTTTTTAAGTAAGGAATTTTTTATTCGATAATTTAATTGAATAATAGCCGTTGGCATCACACACATAACTAACATAGTTGTTGATGATGGATAAGAGGCTTCTAAATATCCGTTTATTAAAACAGGTCTATAATTGATAACAATTATTTCAAAAAGCACATATACGCCTAAAACAACTATATAAAAAACTCCAAGAATAAGTATACTAATATCTACTTTTAAGATGTTTTTTCTCTTAATCCACTGAAACAACCCAAAAATTGCAAAAATAAGCCCCACAAAAACTGGTATAAGCCCAAGCCAATCAGTAATTATATATAATTGCATAGACACCCCAAAAATGTTATGAAACCATTTATTTAGACTAGCAAAACCGATAGAAGAATTTTCTGGTCCAATTTGCTTGACATCAATAATACTTACTAATATTGTCCACAATATAAAAAGGACAAGTAAACTTGTCCCTATAGTTAAAATTTTTTTGTTTTTACTTTCCATTTTACACTTCCTTATTAATGTTCTTTGGCTTTCGCCTAAAAAAATATTAACAGAAAGTAAAAATATAGGCAAGAATAAATAAGAAACGACTAGTCACAACCGTGACACTAATAGTATCATTATTGTTTTATAAACATAAATGTCTTTATTATCAACAAAGTAAATGCAAAAACGCCAGCATAAACTTGTGAACTTATCATAAAAATTAGAACTAATATTGTTCCTAATACGATAGAAAGTTTAGTCTTAATTTTTAACCAAACATTTAGTTGGCAATTTTGTAGTGCAAGTGTTAAAATTCCTATCATAGCACTTGCTATAACAATTACATAATATACAATTTTTAAATATTGTTGAATATTAGTTAGTGAAGCAAGTGATACGCTTAAAAAAACTTCACCAACCTTTTCAGCAAAAATTGGCAGAAAAAATAGCATTAAAATGCTTATATCAAGCAAGCCATATATCAAATCACGAAGATTTTTTTGTTTTTGCTTGTTATCTTCTTCTGCTATTAAAAGAATTTCATTGGTAGATATAAGGCTATCAACTGTCACCGAAAAGAATTTAGCAATGGCTTTTAAGGATTCTATATTTGGATATCCCCTGCCAGATTCCCATTTTGAAATTGCAGTTCTAGACACATATAAATTTGTTGCAAGTTCTTCTTGGGTAATCCCTTTTTGCTTTCTTAATTCTTGTAATTTTTGATTAAATTCCATTTTATCACTTACCTATAAATTATCATTTGTTTCTATTTATAATGTTAAGAATAAGCCCGAAACTAAGATAACAAAAATACAAATAGGCGCAACAAACTTTACTATTACATTAAAATATGTATTTAATGCTTTATTTTTATCAATGCCAATTTCTTTAGGTATAATGGTTTTATTTATACACCAGCCTGCAAAAACACAAGTTATAATCGCAATAATTGGAATAAGTATATTATTTGCAACAAAGTCAAACATACTTAAAATATCTCTACCGAAAATAATAACGTGACTAAGTGCGCCAAAGCCAAGTGCAGAAAGGCTTCCTAAAACAATAATTACACCAAAAACTACCATGCAAGCAGTTTTCCTTTTCATTTTTCCATTCTCGGTTAAAACTGCAACAATTGCTTCTACAAGAGAAACCGAACTTGTTATTGCAGCAAACAAAACTAAAACAAAGAAAATTACAGCAATAATTCTACCTGCAGGGAGGGCATTAAACACATTTGTGAGTTGTATAAACATAAGTGCTGGGCCATCTTGCTTTAAGGCACTTTCACCTGCACCAAAAGCAAAAACGGCAGGAATAATTATTGTTGATGCAACAAAGGCAAAAGCACTATCAAATATTGCGATTTGTGTTGCAGAAGACTTAATATTAACGTCTTTTTTCATATATGAGCCATAAGTTATCATAATGCTCATACCTATAGACATTGAATAAAATAATTGCCCTAATGCTGCAAGAACGGTATTAAATGTAAAATCTTCTATCTTAGGAACAAAAACATATTCCAAACCTTTACTAGCATTGTTTTGGCATAATACGTATATCATTAAAAGCACAGCCAAAATAGCAAGCGTTGGCATAAGAATTTTGCTCATTTTTTCAATTCCATCTTTAACGCCAAAACTTACAATCAAAATTGTAATAAAAGCAAATATAAAAAAGAATATTAGTGGTGCAACATCACTTGACACAAAACTATTAAAAAAGTTTGAAGTCATTTCTGTAGAATTTGCACCGACCAAACCTTCACTTCCAATCATAAATGACCAAGCATATTTTACAACCCAACCACCTATAACGCAATAATAAGGCACAATTAAAAGTGGCGCTATGATAGACAAATATCCAACCCACTTAAATTTTTTGTTTAGTGCTGGGAAAGCACCAACAACACTTTTACCTGTATGCCTTCCAATACCAATTTCAAGCATTAAAAGGGCAATGCCAAAAAACAGTGCAAGCAAAACATAGCAAAGTATAAATGCACCACCACCATATTTTGCCACTAAATAAGGAAAACGCCACAAATTGCCAAGACCTACAGCAGAGCCTGCTGCGGCAAGAACAAATCCAAGTTTTCCACTAAATCCTGATTTCTTTTGATGAACTTCACAAAGCCCATCGTTAAAATTACTTTTGTTTTCCATAAATTATCAACTTAAATAGATAAAATTGCATCGACAATATTATCTAAATATTCACCCTTAAATTCTTCTATATTTCCATTATCAGCAAGCGTTGCAAATTCTGGGTTAATTGGTAGTTTTGCTACATTTTTTATACCAAATTCACTTGCAGTCTTGTCAACTTTACTTTGACCAAAAATTTCAATCTTTTTCTTACAATCTGGGCATTCAAAATAAGACATATTTTCTACAAGTGCAATTACAGGAATATTCATCATATTCGCCATTTTAACGGCTTTAGCAACTATCATAGATACTAGTTCTTGAGGCGAAGCCACAACAACTATGCCGTCAACAGGAAGTGATTGAAAAACTGTAAGTGGCACATCACCCGTTCCTGGAGGCATATCAACAAACATATAGTCAACATCTCCCCAAACAACATCGGTCCAGAATTGTTTAACAGCACCTGCAATTACAGGTCCACGCCAAACTACAGGGTCATTTTCGCTTTCTAAAAGCAAGTTGATTGACATAACTTCTATACCTGTTTTTGAAATTACAGGAAGCAAAAATTTATCATCCATTGCTTCTGCCCTTTTCTTTAAGCCAAAAAGTTTAGGAATTGATGGACCTGTTATATCAGCATCAAGAATTGCTGTTTTTAGTCCCTTTCTTTTTGTTAAAACTGATAATAATGAAGTAACTAATGATTTACCAACGCCACCCTTACCACTAACAATACCAATAACCTTTTTAATATTGCTAAGTTCGTTTTGTTTTTCTTTAAAATCTTTTCTTTCTGAACAATCTTTATTGCAAGATGAACAGTTATGTGAACACTCACTCATTTCAAGCACCATCCTTTATTTTTTAACATGTATAAACATTATATATAATGTAAGATATTTTTCTTCATAATATTATACC
>JAZOMM010000101.1:0-2185 GCA_045653965.1 Christensenellaceae bacterium
TATAGAAGCGGCGGATGAGCGGAAGAGCTTCTTCCTTATCCTCATCAGCAATCGTTGCAAGGACAGTTCCGTAGTTCTGGACGCGCATACCCGATGCCTGAAGTGCCTTATAAAGCGCGCGGTTGAGCTTATCGTCATAGCCGATTGCTTCGCCCGTTGATTTCATTTCTGGTGAAAGATATGCATCTAAGCCCTTTAATTTGTTGAATGAGAATGCTGGGGCTTTAACATACCAACGCTTCTTTTCTTGTGGGTAAAGTTCTAAAATGCCTTGCTCTTTTAGGCTTTGTCCTAAAATAACCTTTGTGCCAATGTCTGCAAGTGAATAGCCTGTTGATTTTGATAAAAATGGCACTGTTCTTGATGAACGTGGATTAACTTCGATTACATATACATCTTCGTTCTTGTCAACGATGAATTGAATATTATATAATCCCACAATGCCTATGCCAAGGCCTAGTTTCTTTCCGTATTCTAATATCTTGTCTTTTGCTTTTTGGCTAACTGAGAAGGTTGGATAAACGCTTATGCTATCGCCAGAGTGGATACCTGTTCTTTCGATAAGTTCCATAATACCTGGGATAAACACGTCTTTACCATCGCATACAGCATCGATTTCAAGTTCTTTACCAACGATATATTTATCAACTAAGATTGGGTGGTCTTCACTGATATCTACTGCATTTTTAAGATATTGTCTTAAGCCTTCTTCGTTGCCTACGATTTGCATTGCCCTGCCACCTAATACATAAGATGGTCTAACGAGAACAGGATAGCCTATTTGCTCTGCAACCTTAACGCCGTCTTCCACGCTGAACACTGCTTGTCCTTTTGGTTGTGGAATACCGAGTTTATTCATAATCTTTTCAAAGGCATCTCTATCTTCTGCATTGTTGATTGCTTCACAATCCGTGCCGATGAGTTTTGCACCCCTTTGCATAATTGATTCTGCAAGGTTTATGGCAGTTTGTCCACCAAGTGACGTGATAACGCCTTGTGGATTTTCAAACTCAACTATATTCATAACATCTTCTGGGGTAAGTGGATCAAAATAGAGTTTGTCACTTACTGTATAGTCGGTTGAAACTGTTTCTGGGTTGTTGTTTATGATGATGGCTTCTCTGCCTGTTTCTTTAATTGTTTTAACTGCGTGAACTGTTGAATAGTCAAACTCAACGCCTTGACCAATTCTAATAGGTCCACTACCAAGCACTAATGCCTTTTCTTTGTTTGTTAAAATTGATTGATTTTCGCCTGTATATGTTGAATAGAAATATGGGATATACGCACCACTATAAAGTGTGTCAACCATCTTAAACACAGGCTTAATGCCATTTTCTTTTCTAAACTTGTTAACTTCAAGTTCGGTGCTTGAATATAAGTGTGCAATGTATTGGTCAGAAAAACCCATTTTCTTTGCTTGTCTTAAAATTTCCACATCAAACTTATTTGCTTTGAGTTTCTTTTCCATATTAACGATATCGAGAATTGTGTTAAGGAAAAGTTTTGTTATCTTTGTGATTTCGTGAACTTTATCCACGCTTTCGCCACGCCAGAGAAGTTCTGCAACAGCAAAGATATTATCTGCTCTGAATTCTTTGATGTAATTAAGAATTTCTTCAGTTGGCATATTGTCAAACTTAGCGATATAGAAGTGATTTACACCAATTTCTAATGAACGGATTGACTTAAGCATACTTTCAGCAAGGTTAGAGCCTATGCCCATTACTTCGCCCGTTGCTTTCATTTGTGTGCCAAGAAGGTTTGATGCAGTTGTGAACTTATCAAATGGAAATCTTGGGAATTTTGAAACGATATAGTCAAGTTTTGGTTCTTTATCTGCCGTTGTGCCTGAAACAGCAATTTCATCTAAGGTCATGCCCACAGCAACTTTTGCAGTTACCTTTGCAATTGGATAGCCACTTGCTTTTGATGCTAAGGCTGATGAACGTGATACTCTTGGGTTAACTTCTATTAAGTAATATTTGCTTGATGTTGGATGTAGTGCGAATTGAACGTTACAGCCACCTTCGATTTGAAGTTCACGAATAATTTTTATTGCTGCATCGTTGAGCATCTTTAAGTCTTTATCATTTAGTGATAGAATTGGGGCAACAACTATAGAGTCGCCTGTGTGAACGCCAACAGGGTCAACGTTTTCCATGCCACAAATGGTGATTGCCTT
>JAZOMM010000102.1:0-1988 GCA_045653965.1 Christensenellaceae bacterium
TTCGCTAATCGGTTTATTCACAACTGATGCAAAGGCGTTTATCGATTATTATCAAGGCAAAAACCAAAGCCAAGATGTGCCAGCAGAAGTTATAGAAATTGCTGAAAAGAGAGCAGTTGCAAGGCAAAACAAAGACTGGGCGATGTCTGATAAACTTAGAGATGAACTTTTAAGCCTAGGCTATATCGTTAAAGATAGTAAAGACGGATATTCACTTTCAAAAAAGTAAAGGATAAAGGACAAGATTATGATTACTTCTAAAGAGTTAAGAGAAAAATGGATTAAATTTTACGAAAGCAAAGGTCACACCAATATCGGTGCCGTTTCTTTGATAGGCGATGGTACAACAGGTGTTATGTTTAACGTTGCAGGCATGCAACCACTTATGCCATATCTTCTTGGTAAAAAGCACCCTATGGGCACAAGACTTTGTAACGTTCAAGGTTGCGTTAGAACTGTTGATATCGAGTCGGTTGGCGATGCAACGCACTTCACTTTCTTTGAAATGATGGGGAACTGGAGTTTGGGCGACTACTTTAAAAAGGAAAAAACACAATGGTCTTTTGAACTATTAACTGAAGTTTTCGGTTTTGATAAAGATAAGATTTGTTCAACGGTGTTTGAAGGCAACGAATCTGCGCCAAGAGATGAAGAAACAGCAAGTTACTTAAAAGAACTCGGCATCAAGCCAGAAAACATTTTCTATCTTGACAAGTCTAACAACTGGTGGGAATTAGAAGGCACTGTAGGTACACCTTGTGGACCTGATAACGAGTGGTTCTACCCACGCCACGACAATGCTTGCTGTGATACTTGTGATGTAAACTGCAGTTGTGGAAGATATGTTGAAATCGGCAACGACGTTTATATGCAATATAAAAAGTTAGAAAACGGCTATGAAGAATTGGAAAACAAAAACGTTGATACAGGCTTTGGACTAGATAGACTTTTACTTTTCTTAAACGGCTTAGATGATGGATATAAAACAGACCTTTTTGCAGACACGATTAAGCATTTAGAAAATGTTAGTGGCAAAAAGTATGGCGAAAACGATGCAGATACAAAAGCAATGCGTATTATCGCAGACCACACTCGTACATCGGTTATGCTCATCGGCGATATAAAGGGCATATTGCCATCAAACACAGGTGCAGGATATATTTTAAGAAGACTTATGCGCCGTGCTATTAGATATTGCAAAAATCTTGGCATCGATGCAACGGAAATGCTTTCAGTTGCAAAAATCTTTATCGAAAAGATTTATGATGAAGCATATCCACTTTTGGTTGAAAAAGAAGATTATATCTTAGATGAAATAACAAAAGAAATCAAAAAGTTTGAAGCAGCACTTCTTGCTGGTATGAAAGAGTTTGATAAATGCGTGTTTGGTATGCAAAGAAAGAACGCATTTATGCGTGAAAAAGACCCTAACTATGTTCCTGAAACACAAATTTCAGGCAAGCAAGCATTTAGGCTTTATGATACTTTCGGCTTCCCACTAGAACTCACTATCGAACTTGCAAACGAAAAGGGACTTTCTGTTGATGAAGAAGGCTTTAATAATGCATTTAGAGAACACCAAGAACTTTCTAAAGCACAAGCAAGTTCAGCAAAGGGTGGTTTAACAGAAAGAACTGAAGTTACAACAAACTATCACACTGCAACACACATTATGCTTGCAGGACTCAGAAAAATGTTCGGCACAGGCACTGAACAAAAGGGCTCAAATATAACCGAAGAAAGACTAAGGTTTGACTTTAACTTAGACCATAAGATGACAGAAGAAGAAATAAAAGAACTTCAAGACTTTGTTAATGACGTTATTTCTAAGAAAATCGTTGTTGTTAGAAGCGAAATGCCATATAACAAGGCAGTTGCAGAAGGTGCTTATGGTGTGTGCACGGCTGAAAGTGATGACCAAGTTGTTTCAATTTACACAATCGATGGTGTAGATAAACAAATTTGTGGTGGTCCACACGCTAAGAATA
>JAZOMM010000103.1:0-9311 GCA_045653965.1 Christensenellaceae bacterium
TCAAGCACAAGATGGTCCTATTATTTACACGCAAGGCGAGTTGTTTAATTAATTCGGTTACTAGACATAAAGAAAATTGTAAAACTATATATAATGCAACAAGAATAATTATTTTTATTCAAAAATAAAGGCTTTCGTTGACAAGAGAAAGCCTTTTATTGTATAATCATTAATATGGAAATAAAAGATACTCAAAGTTTGGATTACAAAGCCAAACTTAATGAAAACAAAATATTGGCATTTGTTCCTAGTGGCAACAGTATGTGGCCAACCTTAAAAAATAAAGGTCAGTCGGTTGTTGTAAAGGCTAAGGAAGAAAGGCTGGAAAAATATGACGTTGCACTTTATGTTCGTGGTCAAAAAACCTTTGTGTTGCATAGGGTTTTGGAAGTGTTAGAAGATGGATATATAATGTGTGGTGACAGTCAGTTTGTATTAGAAAAGGTAAGTGAAGACCAGATTTTTGGAAAAATGATAGGTTTTTATCGTGGCAAAAAGTATATTGACTGCAATGACGAAAAATACAAAAAACAAGTTCGCAATTTGTATAAGAGAAAAACTTTAAGAAAGTGTAGGGTAAAATTTTTCTTTCTTAAAAAAAGGATAATAAACAAACTCAAAAGAATATTTGGGGGTAAAAAGAAAAATGTTTGATTTAATAGGGCTTGGCAAAAGTTCAAAAAAGGCATCGTTAGAACTAATAAAACTTAGCGAAGATCAAAGGAATAACGCCTTAAAAGCCTGTGCAAAGGAACTTAGAGAAAACAAACAATTTTTAATAGAGCAAAATCAAATAGACATACAAAATGCAAAGAAAAAGGGTATGAGCGATGCTTTTATCGATAGGCTTCTTTTAAGCGATAAAGTTATAGAAGGCATGGCTATCGGTTTAGAGCAAGTATCAGAACTTGAAAATCCACTCGGCAAAATCGTTTATTCATATCAAAATAAAGAACAGGGCATTTCAATTAGCAAGAAAAATGTACCATTTGGCGTTGTGGGAATAATTTACGAATCAAGACCAAATGTAACAGCCGATGCTTTTGCACTTTGTTTTAAGACGGCAAATGCCGTTATATTAAAGGGTGGAAGCGACTCTCTAATATCAAACATGGCAATAGTAAAGGTTATAAGGCAAGGCTTAAAAAGTTGCGATATAGACCAAAACTGCATTTCGGTTATAGAAGACACTTCAAGGCAAACTACTATTGAGTTTATGAAACTAAACAAGTATGTTGACCTTTTAATTCCAAGGGGAAGTGCATCTCTTATAAATTCAGCACTAGAAAATTCAACTATACCAATTATCGAAACGGGCACAGGAAACTGCCACATATATGTAGATGAATATGCAGACTTAGATATGGCATCAAAGGTAATATTTAATGCAAAAACTCAGCGTTATAGCGTGTGCAATGCGTGTGAGTCACTTGTAATTCACTCAAAAGTGTTAAATGAAGCAATGCCAAAGATTGCTAAAGCCTTAAAAGAAAAGCAAGTGGAAATTCGTGCAGATGAGCGTGCGCAAGCAACTATTAAAGATTATCCATATCTAAGTAAGGCAACTGAAGAAGACTTTTATTTAGAATATGGCAGTGCAATAATTTCAGTAAAAACTGTAGACAGCATTGACGAGGCGATAGAACATATAAACGAGCATAACACTCGCCACTCTGAAAGCATAATAACGGCTTGCACAGAAAGGGCTGAAAAATTCTTAAATGAAATCGATGCATCTTCAGTTTATCATAACGCTTCAACAAGGTTTACCGATGGTTTTGTGTTTGGCTTAGGTGCAGAAATAGGAATTAGCACACAAAAACTTCACGCTCGTGGTCCAATGGGATTATCAGCATTAGTAACAACAAAATATTATGTTTTAGGCGATGGAGCAGTAAGAAAATAACTGAAACAAAATAACAGATAGCCACTTGAATTTACGTTCAAGTGGCGTTTTTTTGTTAATTTATAACATATTTTGTTGTATTTTATAACATTTGAAAAATATTTAAAAAATTTATAAAAAATGGGTATAAAACAGTTGACAATACAAAAATAGGTGGCTATAATATGGGCGAAAATTATAAATAAAATAAATGCACACAAAATAAAGAAAAGTTAAATTAAGGTTTGTGTGAAAGGAGGTAAAAAATGAAAAAGTTATTTGCAGGTTTCAAAAAGATAGCAGAAACAATGAACTATGATGTAGCATTATGTTTAGATTTAAGCGCTCGCTAGTATCAAAACTTAAAGACAAATAAAAGTCTTATGAACTCTTAGCCAAGGTTGGTTAAGGGCTTTTTTCTTTTAAAGGTAAAAATTAAATTTTTATTTATAATTAAGTTGTAAATGTCAGTTAAAAATGTTGATTTTAGCATTTTTTTGTTATATAATTTAGTTATATAAAGCATATAACTACCCATTAGGAGAAAAACTATGAAAAAGAACTTAACAATGACATTTACTGGTGATGCACTTTTTGTTGCAGACTTTCCAAAATCTTATGATGCTGACCTTAAAGAAATCTCTGACATAATTAAAGAAGTTGACGTAAGAATTACAAACTTAGAGACAAACCTTTCAGAGTTTGGCGATTATGGTAACGCATATTCTGGTGGAACTTGGCTAAATACTGAGCCAAAGGACTTTAAATATTTAGAAAAATATGGCTTTAACTATTATGGCACAGCAAATAATCACGTTATGGACTACTCTTATCACGGTATGTTAGACACTATAAAAGAACTTGAAAAAAGGGGCTATGCTCATTCTGGAACAGGTTATGATTTAGAAGATGCAAGCAAACCTGCAATTTTAAATATAAACGGCAAAAAGGTTGGAATTATTGCAGTTACAACTGCTTTCCAAGAAGCATCAAAGGCAGGCAAGCCAACACCAAATATCAAAGGTAGACCGGGCGTTAACTATGCAGGTTACAATACATATTACCAAGTTAATGAAGAAGACATTGAAGACTTAAAGAGAATTGCTGCAAAAACTCATATAAACGCAACTCGTGAAAAGAACATTAAAACGGGCTATGCAAAACCAGCACCAGAAGGGGTTTTTGTTTTGGGCACTTTAAATTTCTGTCTTGAGGGAACAAAACCAACAACACAATGTGTAAAAGCAGATAAAGAAAGAATTATAAATGATATCAAAAAGGCAAAAAAAGAGTGTGACTACGTATTCTTGTTCGTTCACTGCCACACAATGAAAGGCGATTCACAAGAAACCGTTCCAGACCATTTTATCGAACTTGCAAGAGATTGCATCGATGCAGGTTGTGCAGGTATCTTAGGTGGTGGCACACACCAACTTCGTGCTTTAGAAATTTATAAAGGCAAACCAATTTTCTATTCACTTGGCGACTTTATTTATCAAGGTATGAGAGTTAAAATGTTCCCTGCAGACTTCTTAAACAAATGGGGTTGCGATGAAACTGCAACTGCTTGGGAAGGACTTATGGCTCGTTCACAAGGCAACAAATATGGTCTTCAAAAACTTGAAAGCAGTTTCTTAACAATTCTTCCTATTGCTGAATACGATGGCGACACAATGGTTTCACTCAAGATGTATCCAATTTCTTTGGGCTTTACAAGAGAAGGCGACCTTAACGGACTTCCATTTATTGCTAAAGGCGAAGAAGCAAAGAAGATTTTTGACATTATGCATAGATTATCTCGCCCTTATGGCACAGACCTTAAACTTGAAAACGGCGTAATCGTTTTAACAATGAATAAATAATAAAGGGAAAAAGAAAAAATGAAAAACATACAAAAAATAGTTGAAAAATATTCTGACTTAATCTTAAAAGCCGAAAGAGATTTATGGAAAATTCCTGAAACAGGCTATTTTGAATATAAAACAAACGACTATATGATAAAAGCCTTTGAAAAAATGGGATATACCTTAACAAAGGCAGAAGATATAACGGGCTTTTATACCGTTGTTGATACAGGCAAGGCTGGTCCAACAGTTCTTATCTTAGCAGAACTTGATGCGCTAATTTGCCCAACACACCCAGAATGTGATAAAGAAACAGGTGCAGTTCACTGTTGTGGCCACCACGTACAATGCGCAACAATGCTTGGTATTGCAGCAGCCTTAACAGAAAAAGAAGTTTTAGAAGGTCTTTCAGGCAGAATTAAACTTTGTGTTGTTCCAGCAGAAGAAGGCATTGAACAAAGCAGAAGAAAAGAACTTGTAAAGAAAGGCATTATAAAGTATTTATCTGGTAAGCCCGAATTTATAAGAAGGGGCTACTTTAACGACGTTGACCTTGCATTTATGGTTCATGCAAGTCCAATTAAAGATGAAAAGATTAGGTTTGGAATTATTGAAGGTCATAACGGCGTTATAAGAAAGAGAACAACTTTCCACGGCAAATCTGCACACGCAGGCAGTTCTCCTCACTTAGGAATAAATGCATTGAATGCAGCAACAACTGCAAATATGGCAATCAACTCACTTAGAGAAACATTTAAAGAAGAAGATAAACTTCGTATCCACTCAATAATCACAAAGGGTGGCAGTTCGGTAAATGCCGTTCCAGATGAAATTATAATAGAGAGTTATATTCGTGGTGCAAGTGTTAAAGCGCTAAAAGAAACTAACAAAAAGGTAAACAGAGTAATCTCATCTTGTGCAGCAGCGTTTGGTGCAAATGTTACTATTGAAGACGTGCCAGGCTCAGAACCAATGCACGATAATAAAGACCTTAATAAAATTGTTGAAGAAGTTGTTGGTGAGTTATATGGTGATGAAGCATTATCTCGTAAAGGCTTTTTATCATCATCAACAGACATGGGTGATATAGGCGTTTTATTCCCAGCAATTCACGCTTATGCATATGGCGCAAGTGGAATTTCACACGGAAAAGATTATTATATAACCGACCCAAAAAGATGTTGTGTTGATAATGCAACACTTCAAGTTTGTATGGTTAGAAGTTTACTTAGCAACAATGCTGAAAAAGCAAAAAATATAGTTGCAAACTTTAAGCCACAATTTGCTTCTATTGAAGATTATGTTGCACACAAAAATTCTGTTATAATGAATAAAACTACCGTTACTTATAATGATAACGGCACAATCAAATTAGATTTCTAATTGATAAGTAAAAGGAGTAAAAACAATGGATATCGCTAAAATTGTTGAAAAACATTCAGATTATATTTTAAAAGCCGAAAGAGATTTGTGGGGAATGCCAGAGACAGGCTTTTTTGAACATAAAACAAACGCATACTTAATAAATGCTTTTGAAGAAATGGGATATAAACTCACAAAAGCAGAAAACATAACGGGTTTTTACACTGTTATCGACACAGGCAAACCGGGCCCAACAGTGCTTGCATTAGCAGAACTCGATTCAGTTATTTTTGAAGCACACCCAGAAGCAGATAAAGAAACTGGCGCAGTTCATTCTTGTGGTCACCACGCACAATGCGCAGCACTTCTTGGCGTTGCAAAAGCATTAACCAACAAAGAACTTTTAGATGGTCTTTGTGGTAAAATCAAACTTTGTTTTGTTCCAGCAGAAGAAGGCATTGAAATTTCAAAGAGAAAAGAACTTATCAATAAGGGCATAATAAACTTTGCGTCAGGCAAGGCAGAATTTATAAGCAGGGGTTTCTTTGAAGATGTTGACCTTGCGTTTATGGTTCACCAAACCATAGACCAACCAGAAGGTTATAAGTTTGGCGTTGTAGAAGGTCATAACGGCGTTATTAGAAAGAAAACAACATTTAAGGGCAAGGCTGCTCACGCAGGCGCACACCCACACGAAGGTATCAATGCTCTTAACGCATCATCAATGGCAATCACAGCAATCAACTCTATAAGAGAAACATTTAAAGAAGATGATAGAATTCGTTTTCACTCTATAACCACAAAGGGTGGCAGTTCTGTTAACACAGTTCCTGATGAAGTAATAATGGAAAGTTACGTTCGTGGCGCAAGTGTTGTTGCACTTAAAGAAGCCAACAAAAAGATTAACCGTGTTATAGCATCAATATCAGCAGCATTTGGTGCAAACGCTATTATCGAAGATATAAGTGGCTCTGAACCAATGCACGACAACAAAGACATGATTAAATGCGTAGAAGATGTTGTTGGCGAATTATTTGGCGCAGAAACATTAAGTCACAGAGGATTTTTTGCTTCTTCAACCGATATGGGTGATATAAGCACAATGGTTCCAGCAGTTCACGCATACGTTTATGGTGTTACAGGAACTTTCCATGGTGGTGATTTCTATGTAACAAACCCAAAACTCGCATGTGTAGATTGTGCAACTTTTGAAATAGGCTTGATTAGAGAACTACTTAAAAACGATGCAGAAAAAGCAAAAAATGTTATTAAAAACTATACACCACAATTTAAGTCAGTTGAAGAATACGTTAAGCATAAAAAAGCCGTTAACATGGAGAAAACAACGGTTACTTATAACGAAGACGGAAGTGTAGAATTAGATTTTTAATTGATTTAGTGTTATGCGAGAGAGATTGAGTTTAAAAAATATAGAAAAAAACAGACTTAAAGTAGGTAAACTCTTTATGTTTACTTGCGGTTTGTTTTATATTTTAAGCGTTGCTGCAAAAGGAGTTTTCGCAGCAGAAATTCATTATATTAGAGATATTTGGAAACTAAATGAAATGCAAGTTGAACTTGCAAACACCTTATATTTTATTACATATGGATTAGTCCAGATAATTTTATTCATTTTTATGGAGAAAATTAACATAGTAAAATATGCTTTTGTAACCGTTCCTATATCTGCAGTAGTGTCCATTGCCATGGGGGTAGTGTCGGGTATTAAAGGAATTTGGGTACTTTTTGCATTAGTTGGTGTCTTTCAAGCAGGTATGTGGTGTGGTTGTAACTATTTGGTAACAAAATACGTGCCAAGAAAGTTGTTGCCATCTGCAAACAAACTTTTAGCATCGGGCTATGCAATAGGAACTGCTATTTCCTTTGTCGTTTCATCGTTTTTTATTGGCTTAAACATGTGGCGTGTTCCTTATTTTATATTAGGTGGTATGATTTTAGTTTGCACGGCAGTTTTAATTTATCAAACAAAGTTAATTGCAAGATATCAAAACATCAATAAAAAGTTAGACCTTAAGCAAATGATGCTTGAAAATAAAGAAAAAATTTCTAATGATTTAGAGCCTTTAACAATGGCAGAAAAACCAATTTTCTCGCTTTCATCTAAGAAAAGAAAGGTTATTTTCTACACGGCAATACTTGTCGTTTCATTTTTGCTTAACGGATTATATTATGGTGTAATGAGTTTTGTTACAAGGGTTTTAAGCGATATTTATGCTTTGCCAAAAGATATATCAGGTTACATAACGACAATTGTACCTATAATTATTATTCTTGGTCCGTTAATCACTATAAACTCTTGCGAAAAGCATAAGGACTTTATCAAAGTTGCAATAAAATATTTATTTATCATATTACCACTTCCAATTTTATTGATAATATTCTACGATAAAAGCATGGTTATATATATAGCGCTTATCGTAATATATTTGATACTTGCTAATGGCATAAGGGTAATCTTAAACAACGTAGTTGGGTTTAAGATGAAAGATTATATAAATGTTGCTGCCTTTGTTGCACTTATAAATGCATTTGCATCAATTTCTGCAAGCATTTGGCCACTTATAATAGCGTATATCAAAGATAATGGCACTTGGGGTGAAACCTATTGGGCTATTGCAGTTATGGTGGTTGTGGTTTTATTGGCAACAATAGTAATTGACCTTTTGGTTAGAAGAATATACAAAAAAGATAACAACGGACAAAACTTAGAAAAATAAGGAGAGAAAATGTCAAAAAATTTACTCGGCATTGATTTTGGAACAACAGCACTAAAGGCGTGTTTGTTTGATGAAGATGGCAATCGTTTAGCAAGCGAATCGGCACAATATAAACTTATAACAAAGGGCGAATTTGTTGAGTTTGATGCCAATGAATTTTTCAATGTTTTAGAAAGCACAATTTCTAAAATTACCGATAAGTTTAAGGTAGATGCACTTGCTGTTGATACTCAAGGCGAAACGCTTATTTGCTTAGATAAAAATGGCAAGCCACTTATGAACGCAATCATCTGGCTTGACAACAGAGCAGAAAAACAAGCAAAAGAGATGCAAAGTCACTTTGGCTTAGAAAAAATTTATAACATAACAGGTCAAACCGAAGTTCCAGCAGGCTATCCAGCCCCAAAAATTATGTGGCTTAAACAAAATGCAAAAGAGGTTTTTGATAATACCGATAAGTTTTTGCTACTCGAAGACTATATTTTATATCGTTTAACAGGCAAATTTAGTGCATCACGCTCCCTTTATTCATCTTCGCTTTTAATGAATATACATACGGGCGAGTATGATGAAGAAATTTTGTCGTTTGTTGGTATTAACAAAACGCAACTTCCTACTTTATGTGAAAGTGGAACTATTATAGGCGAATATAAAGGCATAAAAGTTTCAACAAGTGCACTTGACCAAATTGCAGGCATAACGGGGGCAGGTGTTGTAAAAGAAGGATTAATGAGTGAAACAACAGGCACGGCACTTGCTGTATGTGCTATTACAAAAGAGTTTCCACCATATTATGAAGGCTTAAAGGTTTCGCCATATTATGTAAGAAAAGGGCTTTATTGCCTACTTATGTGGGCGCCAACGGCAGGGGCAGTTTTAGAGTGGTTTAAGGGTAGTTTTTGCGAAAATATTTCGCTAAAAGAACTCGACCAAATGGCAGAAAAAGTCCCTGAAGGATGTGAAGGGCTTATAACTATTCCACACTTATGTGGAACGGTTATGCCTGAAAATAACCCAAAAGCAAAAGGTGTATTCTTTGGGGTAGAACTAAAGCACACTCGCCCATACTTTGCCCGTTCAATAATGGAATCGGTTGCATATATGATAAAAGAATATGTTGAATACTTAGGCGTAGAAATCGATGAAATTCGTTCTATGGGTGGTGGCGCAAGAAGTAGCCTATGGTGCGACATTAAGAGCAAGGTTTTAAGTAAAGACATCGTAACCTTAAAAGAAAATGAAACAGCCTGCCTTGGCAGTGCAATTTTTGCAGGTGTGGGAATTGGTGCGTATAAGAGCATCGAAGAAGCAACTGAAAAACTTGTTAAAAGGAACTTAATTTATAAAGCAAAACCATCTTCTTATCAAGAACTTTATAAAGATTATAAAGAAAAAGAAGCAAAAATAATGCAAATATTTTAAGTAAAAAATTCCATAAAATTTAAGAAAAAAGCACTTACCCTTGAGATAAGTGCTTTATTT
>JAZOMM010000104.1:0-13523 GCA_045653965.1 Christensenellaceae bacterium
AAATGACAGGGATATTCCCCGCCATTTTATAATTATTCTTGATTATTCTTTTTGGTTGATTTAGACATTTCTTCAACTTTTTGTTTAATTTGCTCCTCGCCGTCTCTAACCATTTGGCGAGTTTTTGCAGATTTTGTTGCAAGCACTGCGCCACCTAAAACTCCAAGAAGCATTCCACATAAAAACTTATCGTCCATAACTCCCCCTTTTAAGAGTTATTATGTGCGAATTTTGTCGATATTATACTATAGTTTTTTGGAATAATATCTTAACTGCGCAAAAGCGAGTTAAGCATTTTTCTTTTCTAAGTAATTCTCTATCGCCTTTTTAATTGCTTCTTCTGCCAAAACTGAGCAGTGAATTTTTTGTGATGGAAGGCCACCTAAACACTCTATAACTTTTTTGTTTGTTACTTTTAGCGCTTCTTCAACGGTCATACCGATAATCATATCTGTTGCTGTTGAACTTGTTGCGATTGCAGCAGCACAGCCAAATGTTTTAAATTTTGCATCAACGATAATATCGTTTTCAATTTTGAGTGAGATTTGCATAATGTCGCCACAACTTGCATTACCAACTGTGCCAACACCACTTGCATTTTCTATTTCTCCAACGTTTTTTGGGTTTTGGAACGCTTGCATTACCTTTTCGTTATACATACTTAATTTCTCCTTCGCTTTTAAATAGTGGTGACATTTCTCTAAGGCGAGAAACTGCCGTTTTTATCGTATCTACTGCATAGTCAACTTCTTCTATAGTATTGTGCTTGCCGAACGAAAATCTTATTGAGCCGTGTGCAAGTTCTTCTGGAAGCCCTAAACTTAAAAGCACATGCGATGGTTCTAACGAGCCTGAAGAACAAGCCGAGCCTGAAGATACGCATATGCCTGCTAAGTCAAGGCTAAACAAGATAGATTCGCCCTCTATGAACTTAAACGAGAAGTCTGCGTTTGCAGGAAGTCTGTTTTCTCTTGGTCCGTTAAGTTTAACAAATGGAACTTCGCTAAGCACCCTATCGATAAAGTGGTCTCTTAAACCTGACACATACTCAAAATTCTTTTGCATTTCTTTATCGGCAATTTCAAAAGCAGTGGCAAAACCAACTATACCAGCAACGTTTGTTGTGCCACCACGCTTTGTTCTTTCTTGGTGACCACCAGTTAAAATGCTTTGAACTTTAACGCCGTTTCTAATATAAAGTGCGCCAACGCCTTTTGGTCCATAAATCTTATGTGAACTCATACTCATAAGGTCAACGCCCAAGTCTTTTACATCGATTTTAAGAACGCCTGCTGCTTGAACGGCATCGGTAAAGCAAATTGCACCAACCGAGTGCGCTATTTCGGCAATTTGTTTTATAGGTTCTATAGTTCCCACTTCATTATTAGCAAGCATACAGCCCACAAAAATTGTGCCTTTTTTAACTATGCTCTTTAAGTGCTCAAGGTCAACAAATCCATATTCATCTACCTTCATAAAATCGACATCAAAGCCTTCTTTTTTAAGTTCCTTTGCCGTTACTATCATTGCGGCGTGCTCTATTGGACTTATTACAATATGGTTGCCCTTATCTTTATAAGCACGAGCAACACCCCTTAATGCCCAGTTGTCACTTTCCGTGCCACCAGCAGTAAAATAAAGTTCGTTTGGCTTGCAGTTAATAATCTTTGCAATGCTATCCCTTGCCCCATCAACAGCCTTTGCACTTTCTCTGCCAAATGCGTGTTGACTGTTTGGATTTCCAAACACTTCACTAAAATATGGCAACATCTTTTCTAACGCTTCGCTGCAAACGGGCGTTGTTGCTGCATGGTCAAAATATATAGGTTTCATTAGCGCTCCTTTTATCTTAGTTCACCTTTTATCATTTGTTCTAAGTTCATGCTGTCTAATAATTGGTTTATACCATCGTAAAGTTTTTTCCAAACATTACTTGTTGGACAGCACTTACATTTACTATCTTTACTTACACACTCTATAATTTCCATATCATCTTCTAAGGCTCTTACCACTTCGCCAATGGTTATATCTTTTGGCTCTCTTGCAAGACAATATCCACCACTAGCCCCACGGCTAGCACACACGATATTCCTTTTTGATAGCATCCTTAAAATCTTTTCTAAATACTTGCCAGATACGGCAATATACTTTTCTAGCATACTCGCACTCACTAACCCATCAGGATAGTTTTTTGCCAAAATATGACATGCTATAAGCCCATAATGTGTTTTTGATGATAGTTTCATTTTTTATCAATTCCTTAATTGCAACCATTTTAGTTGCAATTGATATTATATACATATATTGCGTAAAAGTCAAACAAAAAATGCCCCCTCAAAAAGATTATTTTTGTTTGAGCATTATTCATTTTTACATTTAATTTATAAATTGTTTTTTTGTGTTTGACTTAAAGAATTTACGTGCATCGCCAGCACTTTCACTGCCATATAAAAGAGCGATGAGTTTTAGGTTTTCGTTTTCTAAAACGCCAATTCTTTGCCTTAAATATTCATTTTCTTTTTGGATTTTAAGAGATATTCTTTGAACAAGTCCATCGATTTCAAACTTAAGTTTGTCAAATTGATGCTCGCTTATTATACTAGCGTTTGGTTTCTTTTCAAGATTAAAACTAACAGGTTTTCCTTCGCTTTTAATTTCATTAACTATTTGCGAAATAAGTTGTGGCTTAAATTTAACTGCATTTCTAAATTTGTTTTGATATCTTAAAGCGAGTTTTGCATCGCCATCAGCCATTTGCATTATAACGCTTCTAACAGAACTTCCACCCGTTTTGCTCTCTAAAATGTGTTTAATAAGCAGTTTTTCTTCCTTTTCATCAAACTCTTTGCTTTTACTTATTTTAATAGGTTTGCCACCAAGGTGGTTTTGGCAAAAATCTTTATCTTCTATGCTTTTTTTGGCTAACGCATAATACAAATTTCTAACCGTACCTTTAGCCTTGCCGTTGAGTGCGCCATACTCTTCAAAAATACTTGACAGCGAATAATTTTGTTTTTGCATTAAAAACTGCGCTAATCCAACGATGTCTTTTTGCTTAAATCCGTATATCTTATCCATAATTTCCCCCTAAAAGTCTTTGCTTAAAGATTATTGACATAATAAAGTTAAATTATACATACCTATTAATATAATGCAATATTATTTTATTTCGGAATTTCCTGCAATCATAAAGATAAACGGCGTGTATGGTGGCAAGATTGATAAGGCTATGAAAAAGTTTAGTTTAGATAATAATGCCTTTGTTGAAGTGTGCCCACTAAACCGAACGGAATATCCCATTAGTTTTATGCTAGATGGCGAGTTTTTATTAAACCCACCTAATGGAATTATTATAACAGACTTAAAAGGTGCATATGTTATAAGTTTTATTTGCCTATCTTCATTTGCACCATTTAGCATAATAAATCAGCAAAAATTTCCTTTTGCCGTTGTCACCGTGTTTAGAGAAAACGGGCTTAAACTCTCTATCGAAACGCCAACCGATTTTGTTGCCCAAACATTTTTTATGACCGATAGCCATGCCGTTATCAGCCCTTTCGTTATAAATAATTATCAATTTATAGCCGTGCATTTTGTGGATAAAAATCTTTTAACTTGCTATCTGCTTGAAGAGAAAATCACCAAAGTTTTTTCTAAAAATGTAGATGATGTGTGCTTTGAAAATGGCTTAAAGACCACGCAAAAGTTTTTGGATATTGCCAAACATAAACTAACTATAGAGTGGGATTTTTTAGGTGGCAACCTAACAGCAAAAAACACATACATAGAGCGAGATGAAAATTATAAAGTTGATTGTTTAAGCGATGCCGTTATCCCCTATGCTTTTTTAGAAGAATTTTTAGTTGGTGGCAATATAGACGAGTTTTTAAGTGAGGACTTAAAGCAAAATTCTAGCCACCTTAAAGGCTTTTTCGGTGACTTTATAGGCGTGTTTCCACCCCCAGAGTTTAGAAGCCTTAACGAAGTGGGACTTTTATATTTAAAAAGTCAAAACGAGTATTTTGCCGAGTATTTTTCTTTTGACACTAAGAATAAAAAAATTTACAACATAAAAAAGGACTAGCAAAAACTAGTCCTTTCGTTTTAATCTTTTTTGTTTTTTATTTTATTTAACTTTAGCACTTGCTATTGTAGCAGCAACTTGTCCATCACTATTCATAGGAACTAAGATTTCATAAGCATTATAGCAAACGTATTGACTGCTATTTTCTTCTGCCTCGAAAATGCTTTCATCATTTTCGTTAAAATCATCAGTCTTTACACAATGGAAAGTTAAGCCATCACCATTTGTGCCATAGTCACCTGTGTAGTATATAGTATATGATTCATAATATGTTTCGCTAGCGAATAGTTTGTTTAGTGCTTCTAACATATTTTTGTTTTCTGTTTTTTCTGCATCATATTGAGCAAAAATGCAGAACCAACCATCATAATTGGTGCTTTCATAGTTAGGAATAAACCAAGTTGCACTACCTGTATTATAGCCTGTGCTACCTTGATTATAATTGCTGTCTTGAGCAGACCAAGTTCTCCAAAGCCCAATTGAACCTTTTTTAGCCTTTAAGTTTGAACCTATAGTTCCACCATGCTCAAATTCGCCAGCAAGGTTAGGTTTTTTATCATTGAGATAAAAACCTTCGTTTTCACTTAAGTTAGGGTCATACTTTAAGTCGCCAATCATAATTTGGTTTTTATCTGCTTGTTTATAAAAAACTGCGCCGTTATAATAGCCTTGGCTAAGGTATTTAGAAATAGCATCAACCGTCTTAGGTGCAAGGTGACGATAAAGTTCTATCTCAAAATTATAGTTGTCAATTTCTTCATCTTCAAAGTTATATAAAGCAACCTTTATATTAACTTCATCAATATCTTCACCACACGCAGTAAGCCCGAATACGCATACTAAAGATAATATAATAGCAACTGCGCTTATAAAAAGTTTTTTAAGTCTATTCATAAAAATCTCCAAATCACTTTTATATGTATATAAATCGTATACAAAACTATTTTACCTATTTTTTTAGATTTTGTCAATAAAACTAAAGTATTTCCTTATATTTAAATTGCCAGTTTGTGATTTTTTAGTCATTTTTTACAAAAAATAAAAGTGAACTTAACTTTTAAGTCCACTTTATTTTTGTTTTTTGTTAGTAAACTGAAATTATTCAGCAACTGCTGTAGCACCAGCTTCTTTGAACTTAGCAATCATAGCATCTGCTTCTTCTTTAGAAGCGCTTTCTTTGATTACTTTGCCGTCTTCAGCAAGAGCCTTAGATTCAACAAGACCTAAACCTGTAACTTCCTTAATAACTTTGATAACACCAATCTTGTTGCCACCAACTTCTTTAAGAACTACTTTGAATTCTGTCTTTTCTTCAGCAGCAGGAGCAGCTTCAGCAGGACCAGCAGCAACTGCAACAGTTGCAGCAGCGCTTACACCAAATTCTTCTTCTATTGCTTTAACGAGTTCGTTAAGTTCGATAACTGTCATACCTTTAATTTCTTCTAACATTTTTTGAATATCTGCCATTTTTCTTTCCTCCTAATAATGGTTAATTTTTTAATTTAATAAATTTTGCTATTAAGCATTTTTTTCTGCGACTTGATTAAGCGCAATAGCGAGTGCTCTTGGAAGACCAAGTAATGCACTTGCAAGCATAGCGTAAAGTTGTTGCTTTGATGGAATTGCACCAAGAGCCTTAACGCCATTTACATCCAATCTCTTTCCTTCAAAATAAGCGCTCTTAACAACTACCTTATCTTGATATTTCTTTGCTGCGTCTACTACAACCTTTGCTGCGCCAGTTTCATCACTGCCGAAAGCAACAGCTGTTGGACCATTCAAATCATCGTTGAAATCAGTGATTCCTAAAGATTCGAACGCTTTTCTGATAAGTGTATTTTTATACACCTTGTATTCTACGTTATTCTTTCTAAATTCACGACGAAGTTCTGTATCTTCTGCAACTGTTAAGCCACTGAATTTTACGAAAACTACTGATTTTGCGTCTTGAAGTTTTTCTTTAATCACGCCAGATAACTCTTTTCTTGCCTCTTTACTTGCTGACATCTTATTACCTCCTTGTTTTAATGAAAATGCCCTTGCACTCCGAAACAGATTGCAAGGGCATAAAAACCAAGTTTTATACTTCTTTAATATCTGCCTCGGCAGGTTTGCGATAAATCACAATTACATAATACCTACTGTCTTGGGCTATTTAGTTTACTTTGAGATTATAACACTAAAAATTTTAATTGTCAACTAAATTTTAGCATTAATTTTTACGCCAGGGCCCATTGTGCTCGCAAGAGCAACGCTCTTAACATATTGACCTTTAGCGGCAGCTGGTTTAGCCTTAACGATTGCTTCCATAAGTGCTTCGTAGTTTTCTTTAAGCTTTTCAGGGCCGAAAGATTTCTTACCGATAGCGCAGTGGATGATAGCGTTTTTGTCAAGTCTGTATTCAACCTTACCTGCTTTTGTATCTTTGATTGCCTTAGCAACATCCATTGTTACTGTTCCTGACTTAGGGTTTGGCATAAGTCCTTTAGGACCTAAAACCTTACCGATACGACCAACTAATCCCATCATGTCTGGTGTTGTGATGATAACATCATAATCAAACCAGTTTTCTGATTGAATTTTTTGAATCATTTCTTCTGCACCAACAAAATCTGCACCTGCTTCTTTTGCTTGGTCTGCTTTTTCACCTTTAGCAAGAACTAATACTCTTACGTTTTTACCTGTTCCGTTAGGAAGAACTAACACGCCTCTAACTTGTTGGTCTGCTTGTTTTGGGTCAACACCTAAACGAACGTGAAGTTCAACTGTTTCGTCAAACTTTGCTTTTGCTGTATTTAATACAATGTCAATTGCTTCGCTAACTTCATAAAGTTTTGCTGCTTCGATAGTTTTTGCACTATCAACGTATTTTTTTCCGTGTTTCATTTTTCTTTTACCTCCTGTGGTACGTTCGGACAAAACTTGCCCTCCCACTTATATGTTATTAGTCTACTACTTCAACGCCCATGCTTCTTGCAGTACCAGCAATCATACTGATAGCAGCTTCGATAGTGTTTGCGTTAAGGTCTGGCATCTTAAGTTTTGCGATTTCTTCAACTTGTGCCTTAGTAATCTTTGCAACCTTGTTCTTGTTTGGTGCAGCACTTGCGCTTTCAATTCCACAAGCCTTCTTGATAAGAACTGGTGCTGGTGGTGTCTTCAAGATAAATGTGAACGAACGGTCTTGATAAATTGTCATTACAACAGGAATTATAAGGCCTGCTTGGTCTTGAGTCTTAGCATTGAATTCCTTTGTAAATCCAGGAATGTTGATACCGTGAGGACCTAATGTTGAACCAACCGGTGGACCAGGTGTTGCCTTGCCCGCAGGAAGTTGTAATTTAACGATTGCCGTCACTTTCTTTGCCATAATTGTTTCCTCCATTTGGTGGTGCTTTCGTTGTGTCAGTGTAAAGAATTTAACACAACTCCCACTTTATAACAACGGCTTCTTGCCGTTTGTTTGTTTTTTTCGTTTTGTATATATATATTATATATTATGTTTAGTGCTTTCGCACTTTTTTCAAGCAAACTTAACTAGTTTTGTTCTTGTTCGCTTGCTACGTTAACCTTTTTAACTTGAACAAAAGTTAATTCTACGTCAGTTTTTCTGCCGAACATTTCAACATTTACCATAACCTTTTGTTGACCTTCAATAATAGAAGTAACAACGCCCACAAAAGATTCAAGTGGACCAGACACGATTTGAACTGTGTCGCCAACAGTAAAGTCAATTTCAACAGCAACTTCTTCTAAGCCCATTCTTGCAACTTCTTCATCAGTGAGTGGAAGTGGTCTACCTTGTGGACCAACGAAACCTGTAACGCCCCTAGTATTTGTTACTAAATACCAAATGTCGTTAGAGTAAATCATTTTTAAGAACACATAGCAAGGAAATTTCTTTCTTTCAACGATTTTCTTCTTGCCACTTGCCTTTTCTTCCAAAGTTTCTTCTGTTGGAATTTTAATTTCAAAAATGTTTTCTTGTAAGTTGTTATTCTCAATAAGTTTTTCAAGACTATCTTTAACCATAGCCTCATAACTTGAATAGGTGTGAATAACATACCATCTTGGTTGTTCTGCCATATAACTAACCCCTTGGAGCTACGAGTTTTAATAACTCGAGCAAACCTGTATCAAAAGCAAAAATAACAACTAAGAAACAAAGAACCACAGCAAGCACAACGCCAGTCTTCTTTACAACCTTGGCAAAATTAGGCCAATTAACTTTTTTCAATTCTGAAAAAACATCTTTAGCCTTCATGCCAAATCTCTTAAAGAAACCTGGTTTTTTGTCTTTCTTTTTGTCTTTTTTCACTTCTTTTTGCAAAGTTGGTGTTTGTTCTACAAAATCACCCTTAGCAAGGTCTTTATTCTTTTTCATTACTATTACCCCTTAAAATTAATACCTTTAAAAAGGTAAGTCAGCGAAGAAAAAATTCTTACTTCGCTTCCTTATGAGTAGTATGCTTTTTGCAGAATTTGCAATATTTTTGCATTTCTAATCTGTCTGCATCGTTCTTCTTGTTTTTAAAAGTATCATAGTTTCTCTGTTTACACTCTGTGCAAGCGAGAGTTATCTTTTGTCTTGCGCCTTTTGCTGCCATAATGCACCTTCCGAACATCAAAAAATTAACACCCCGAAACGAGATGCTAATTGATTTTACCAAAAATATAAATTTATGTCAAGTTTTTTTAAGGTTTTTTATAACTTTTTAAAGAAAAAATATAATTTTTTATGCCTTTTACTACATTTTGCTCTATAGCCGTTTTTCACCACAATATATAGATTTTGTTTGGGCATTTTTTTACAAAAACTGCGATAGTTTTGAATAGATATTTGCCTTTTTTATAATTTCTTCCACTCTTTCTTGGTTTAGAGATGCAATTTTTCTTTCATTATCATAAACTATCACTTGATTTACTGCCCTAACATCTAAAATAGACACAAGTCTTTTTATGGTGATATCTTTATGTACTGCGTGCGATATAAAAGGCATGCCCCTTTTTAAGTTTTGATTAGACAAACTTGAAAATATTTTTATGTATTTGTTTTCCCTTTCTCTGCTAAAAGTTCCAAAGCACACGAATAGCGCAAAGAACAAAAGCGAAAAGTTGAGAGTGCCTTTTATCGTGCTTAAAATAAAAGTTAAAAGTAACGCCGTGCAAAATGCACCACCCAAAACCTTGCAAATCGTAAACGCCTTGTCATAGTTAAGCCTCTCTGCAAGATAACAAAAGACAATTCTTCCACCATCTAATGGATAAATAGGCAACAAATTTACAAGCGCCATTGATAGATTGGCATAAACAACAACGTCGGTATAAGCATAGCAATTAGGATATATCCACCAAACTGCTATAAAAAATAGACTTACAGCAATATTGATTATAGGCCCAGCGAGTGCAATTTTTGTTTGGTCACTAAACTTTAGCCCTTCGATATTGCCAACCACTACAGCGCCAAAGGGCATAAGCGTTATTTTATTAAGCCTATACCCCAAGTTTGCACTGACAAACGAATGCCCTAGTTCGTGCACTATTGCCGTTGCCGTGCATATTACGAAGATGAAAATTTGACCTGTTATGGCATAGAAAAACCCAAGCACAAAAAATAGTGGATGAATTGACAACCTTATGCCTGCCATACCACCATATTATCGACCATATCGTAGCCATCTAAAATGTCACCTTGACCATTAGTAAAGCACATACTAGCGCCATCTGGTTCTAAATATCCAACAGGAATATTGCTAAACACCTTGTCGCCTTGACTTACATAAATATGCTCTATGTTTGAAATTATGCTCTTAAAGTTTTGGCTATGTTCTATCTCTATGTTATACCTACCATTTTCGCCCACTGAAACGCTTTTCACAGTGCCGTCGCAAGGCGCATAAACACTGCCTTCGCCAGCAAAAGTTATTATGCCGTCGCTAAGAGAAACGCCGTTATTATCGCCCATAGAAATTATAGGCGAAAAATCGCTATACTCTCGTGTGTCAACAACCGCACTTTCCGTGCCGAACACCCCACGCAAGAAAACGTTTATTCCACTATCTTTATAAAGTGCGTTTGTCAAGAAAATTGCCATAACAAGCACGCCTATTATTACCAGTTGCACACCCACAACTGTAATCTTAAAGGGTGATTTTTTGACCTTTCTTTTCGATGCGAACACATTAGAAGTGTTTTCTTCTACAATTATTTCTTGCCCAACAAGTTCTTGCCCTTCTTGAAAAACAAGGTCGGTTGGGTTATTAACAGCAACTAAACTCGTTTCTTGACTATCCGTTGAGTTTTCTAATAAATCTTGCTCGGAATTAATCTTCTTTAATAGTTCTGCCTTAACAAACTCATCATTAATCCTTTTCTTTTTTCTTGCCCTTCTCTTTTTCGTTATAGGGCTTACGCTCGTTGTAGAAATAGGAATATCGAGCATTGTGGCATATTGTAATTTTTCGTTCATTTTTTATTCTCCTAATCGTTCATTTATAAAACTATATGAACTTTTTTAGTGGTATATGACAAAAAAGCCACAAGGCGAATTTACCTTGTGGCAATTTTTTTGCATAAAAATTTAGTTTTGTGTCGGTTTTTAACAATTAAACAATTTTTGAATTAATTTATACCCTTCTTTTTCAAAAATGTTTGTGTCTGAAGCACTTTGTTCATCATAACTATCAACCCCTTTAACTTGCTTTTTGCTGTTATAAAGCAAATATGGAACAGGGTCTGAGCAGTGCGTCATAATAGAAAGTGGGGTTGGATGGTCTGGCAAAATTAAAAATGCAAAATCTTCGCCCATCTCTTTTAAGCCATCATAAATGATTTTAACCACATTATCTATTTGCTCTATTGAATAAATCTTGTTTTTTGCATCGCCGTGATGTCCACACTCATCTGGTGCTTCTAAGTGAAGATACACAAAGTCTAAACCGTCCTTTAACCCCTTAACGCAGGCATTTGCCTTTCCAACAAAGTTGGTGTCATAATTACCTGTTGCACCTTCGACTTCTATAACTTGCATTTTTGCGAGTTTGCCTATGCCCTTAAGCAAATCTACTGCCGAAATTATACCACCTTTAAGCGAAAATTTTTCATAAAAACTTTGTAAATTTGGCTTTGTGCCGTCCCCCCAAAACCAAAGAGAGTTTGCTGGGTTTTTGCCTTCTTGTATCCTTTTTTTATTGATAGGGTGGTCGCTTAAAAGTTCATAAGATTTTTTCATAATCTCAAGAAGTTCTTTTCCACCATCGCTTGTTGGCAAGTGGTCTTTTATAGGCTTACCCGTTATGTCGTGCGGTGGGGTTAAATCACCCATCAAACTTCCATTATCGATAACCATACAATGCCTATAACTAATTCCAGCATAGAGCGAATATTTTTCATTATTTAAGTGCTCGCCTAAATAACCGATAAGTTCGGTTGCTTCAGCCGTTGTTATTTCGCCAGCACTATAATCTATCATGGTTTTATCGGCGTAATCTTTTTCGTTTGAAAGCGTAACAAAATTTGCCCTTGCCGTGATGTCTGTATCTTTTAAGGCTATGCCGATAGATGCTGCTTCAAGTGGCGAACGCCCAGAATAGCACTCTAATGGATTATATCCCAAAACCGAAAGGTTGGCAACGTCACTGCCCGGTTTCAATGAACAAGGCACAGTTTGCGAAAGCCCCACTTCGCTGACCTTTGCAAGACTATCTATAAAAGGCTTTTTTGCAAGCATAAGTGGCGTTTTATTATCCAAAAAACTTTGGCGATAATCTGCCATGCCGTCCCCTAAAATTACTACGTATTTCATAATGCACCCCAATCGATAGGCTCTTTTCCTATCTTTGTTAAGTATTCGTTAGTTTTTATAAAATGACCACACCCAAAAAATCCGTTATATGCCGAAAGTGGACTTGGATGCACGCTTTCTAAAACTAAATGTTTCGTTTGGTCAATAAGCGTTTTTTTACTTCTTGCATTTGCACCCCAAAGCAAGAAAACTACCCCACTTTTTAATAAAGAAATCTTTTTGATAATGCTATCGGTAAACTGCTCCCAACCTTTGCCTTTATGCGAATTAGGTTGATGTTCTCTAACAGTTAAAACCGAGTTCAAAAGCAATACGCCCTGCTTTGCCCAACCTGTTAAATCACCACTTTTTCCCATTTTAATGCCGAGTTCACTATTAATCTCTTTATAGATATTAACAAGTGAAGGTGGCATATCAACGCCTTTTGGCACCGAAAAAGATAAGCCCATTGCTTGACCTTCGTTGTGATAAGGGTCTTGACCGATTATCACAACTTTAATGTCCATAAAACTCGTTAGTTTCATGCTGTTAAAGATATCAAACATAGGTGGATAAATGGTTTGCGTGGAATATTCCTTTTTCAAAAATTCTCTAAGTTTTAGATAACCTTCACAAGAAAATTCTTGTTCTAAAATTTTATCCCATTCTGGCGTGATTTTTATCATTTTATTTCCTTTATCCCTCTTTGTTATATAATATCACATTTTTATTGACAAAATCAATTCAATTCTATATAATAACCTAAATTACCCACATATATTTAAGGAATAAGGTTAACTATGAATTTATACGATGTTATTTTAATAGCAGTTGCTCTTTCTATGGATGCCGGTGCTATAACTATATCCAACTGCACGGTGTATAAAAACTCGCTTTCAGCAGAAAAACAATGGTCAATGCCTGTGTTTTTTGCAATTTTTCAAGCAGTTATGCCACTTATCGGCTTTACTTTAGGAAGCCTTGCAACATTTATCCGTGGAGACTTTGCAAGTTATCTTTCAAGCGCCATTTTCTTTATACTCTCTGGCAAAATCTTTATTGACATTATAAAAGATGCAAAAGAAAAAACCATGACTTTATCTGAAGCAAAAGATGAACGCAAAAAAGAAAAGAAAGTTCAAAACTTAACTTTCTTGGTTTTAATTTTACAAGGCATTGCAACAAGCATCGATGCACTTGTTATAGGAATAACTTTTGTTGAACTAACTTTTTCTATTTGGCTTGCAGTTTTAGTTATTGCAGTTATAACTTTTATAATCGTTGGACTTTGCGTTTTGTTTGGCAAAAAACTTGGTAAAGCGTTTGGAAAATACGCCGATTTTGTCGGTGCAATTATCCTTTTAATTTTGGCAATAAAATCTTTAGTTCAAATATTCATCTAATCGATAATAGGTTAAAAAATTATAGTCAGCGAAAATTCGCTGACTATTTTTGTTTGCTTTTATTAAAAATTAAATTCTCTTTGCAATTGCTTTTAAGAATTCTTTTGAAGAAAGTTTTTTTGGCGAAACGCCTTCTTTCTTGAAAAGCCCTACAAGGTCGCCTGTCATTTCACCGTTTTCTATGGTGTCAATCGTTGCTTTTTCAAGCCTTTCTGCAAAGTCCACAAGGTCAGGAAGATTGTCAAGTTCGCCA
>JAZOMM010000105.1:0-8612 GCA_045653965.1 Christensenellaceae bacterium
CATAATCTTTCAGCAGAATCGTTCATTCTTCTAATGTTTTCAAGTGGTCTAAACATTTGGAAGCCATCTTTTGTTTTATAAGCCTTCATACCTTCAAAAATTTCTGCACCATAATGCAATACTGTAGATGCTGGATGAATAGGAATATAATCAAAAGGAACTATTCTTGCATTTTCCCAACCCTTGCCTTCTGTGTATTCCATCATAAACATGTGGTCGGTAAAATACTTGCCGAAACCGAGATTAGTTGAATCTGGTTTTTCTTTTAATGTTTTTGCTTTTACGATTTTTATTTCTTGCATAATGTCACCTCTTTGCATTATTTATTAATTTTTAATTTTTCTATTGCGTCTTCACGCATTTTATACTTTAATATCTTGCCGGCTGCGTTCATAGGGAATTCTTCTACAAAAATAAAATATCTTGGAACTTTATGTTTTGCCATATTAGAATTTCCATATTCTCGCATATCTTCTTCGGTTGCCGTTTGACCTTTTTTAAGGATAATATAAGCACACGCTTCTTCGCCATATCTTTGGTCTGGAACGCCAACAACTTGAACGTCTTTAACCTTATCGTTAGTTAAATAGAATTCTTCAATTTCTCTTGGATAAAGATTTTCGCCACCACGGATAATCATATCCTTAAGCCTACCTGTAACCTTATAATATCCATCAGCAGTTCTACAACAAATGTCACCACTATGTAGCCAGCCTTCAGCATCAATAGTTTGCTCGGTTGCTTTTGGCATTTTGTAATAGCCTTTCATAATGTTATATCCACGAGCAACAAATTCGCCGTTTTCTCCATCAGGTAGTTCTTCGCCTGTTTCTGGATTTATAATCTTGCACTCAACCCCTGGGAAAGCACTTCCAACCGTTTCAACTCTATGGTCTAAATCTTCATTAACTTCGCCCATCGTACAACCCGGAGATGCTTCAGTTTGACCATAAACACTGATTATTTCGGTCATGTTCATTTCTTTTGCTGCCCTTCTCATAAGTTCTGGTGGACAGTTAGCACCTGCCATAATACCTGTTCTTATATAAGAAAAGTCGGTTTTTGTAAAGTCAGCGTGGTTGAACATTGCTATAAACATGGTTGGAACGCCGTTGAAACAAGTTATTTTTTCATCGTTTATGCAAGCGAGTGATGATTTTGGTGAAAAATATGGCATTGGACAAAGCGTGCCACCGTGAGTCATCATACTCGTCATTGATAAAACCATGCCAAAGCAGTGGAACATTGGAACTTGTATCATCATTCTTTCGGCTGTAGATAAATCCATTCTGTCGCCTATGATTTTGCCGTTATTTACAATGTTTCTATGTGTTAACATAACACCTTTTGGAAAGCCTGTTGTTCCAGAAGTGTATTGCATATTACAAACATCATCAGGACAAACATTTGATGCCCTTCTTCTAACTTCTTCGTTAGGAACAAACTTAGAGCGAGCAAAAAACTCATTCCACTCTAAACATCCATCCATTTCAAAGCCAACCGATATTACGTTGCGCAAAAATGGAAGTTTTTTAGAATATAAAGGTTGACCTTTTTGTGTATCCTTAAGTTCTGGGCAAAGTTCTTCCATAATGCTCTTATAGTTAGAATCTTTGCAACTTTCAATCATAACTAAAGTATGAGTGTCTGATTGCCTTAAAAGATATTCTGCTTCGTGAATTTTATAGGCTGTGTTTACAGTTACCAAAACAGCACCAATTTTTACCGTTGCCCAAAATGTTAAAAACCACTCAGGAACGTTTGTTGCCCAAATTGCAACGTGGTGACCTGCTTCAACACCCAAAGAAATAAGCGCAGCAGCAACCTTATCGACATCTTCTCTAAACTCAGAGTATGTTCTTATATAGTCAAGCGTTGTATATTTAAACGCTAATTGGTCTGGATAAGTATTTGCCATTGTATCAAGCACATCAGAAAAAGTTAAGTCTAAAACATCATACTTTTTCCATGGATATGTGCCTGTTTTTGGACGATTATAGTAAATTTCTTTTACTTCTTTCTCTGTCTTTGATGACATATAACTCTTAAAATGTGTTAAAAGTATATCTGCTGAGCAAATTTCATCACTTTCCATGACGCAAATATATCCATCATAGTTAAGCGACTTTAATGCGTTCATAAAGTCTTTAACAGGAAGTTCGCCTTCGCCTATAAGCACATTTTTGTCTTGCTTTTTATCACCAATTCTAACATAGCCGATATAAGCACCCAATGTTTGAATAGTTTTGTCGGCTTGTTCGCCTCCGACAAAAAATGTTTCTCTTATATTCCAACAAACTTTTACGTTTGCTGAACCTAAATCACTGATAATATCAAGAACTTTTTGAGTGTTTGCAAGTTCGCCACTTGTTTCGATTAAAATATTTACGCCACTTTTTTCAGCATATTCAATTACTGGTAAAAGTATTTTTTTAACCGAACAGGTTTTAGGTAATTTTTCAAAAGAAACGACGATGTTTGCAACTGATGCTAAAGATGCATATTCAATGCATTTAATAATCTCTTTATTATCAGTTTTTTCAGTTATTTGTTTTGGATAGCAAATAACAGGCAATGAAATGTGTCTATTAACCAACTTTCGTTTTGCATCGGCAGTTAGTGAAGAACGAAAAATACTATCTATATGCAAGTCTTTTTCAATCTCTGCATCACTGATTTCTATACCATCATAGCCGTAACTACTTGCGATATTACAAAGATCGATAAAACTATTGCTATTTACAATTTTATCAGAAAAGGAAAATTTCATATTAGTTTTCCTCGTAAACAATCTTATTTAATGCATTTATATAAGCACGGATACAAGCACCTACGATATCGGTTGAAACACCATTACCTGGATACAACTTACCATCTGCACGAAGTCGAATTATTGATGAGCCTACTGCACCCCTACCTTTTGTTACTGCGTGAACTTGGAAATCATCAAGTTCATAATGGTGACCAATAATTTGTTCTATCGCATGGAATGCTGCATCGATAGGTCCATCACCTGTTGAAACACCTGTAAATTTTTGACCATCTTTTTCTAAAGTTATATTTGCCGTTGCAGGAATAATATTTCCACTATTTACAACATAATTCACTAGATGATATGTAGATGGAACTTGCATTGCTGTGCTTGCAACGATTGCTTCTAGTTCTTTGGTATCTATAACTTCTTTTTTTGCTGTAAGCCTTTTGAATTCTTCATAAACGCTTCCAACATCGCTATCCGAAATTTCATAACCGAGTTGTTTAATAAGGGTTGCAATTTCTGACATTGAAGCATTGCCATTTATAATGCCTGCTTTTATGTTGTTTTCAACAACGATTTGTTTATTAAGAATAATATCGCTTATAGCATTTATTGTAGACTTAGCATTGCAAATATCAATAGAACATTCACAATCTAAGTCAAACTTCTTTTCACGAATAATTTCAGCAAAAAGTGAAGTCAAAAGATAATTACCAAAAGCAGATGTCTTAACGCCATCAGCACCAGCCTTAATTGCCACTACTGCCGATGCACCTGCCATTGATAAATTGTTCTTTGTTTCCACATAAAGAGTTGCCTTGCAAATTGGCCTAACTGCCTTAATCAAATTTTCATATTCACTTGGTAATGCCGAACCTTCGCCATCGCAAAGCGTGATAATGTTTGCGCCATTATCTTGTGCAATAGTTATACACTCTTTAACAAAGTCTATGTTAGCACGGAAAACATCGAGTGCAACAAATTCAACATCTCCACTAACTTCACTTGCTTTTTTAACAAGTTCAGCAATTTTTTCTAACATTGCTGGTGCTTTTAGATGATAAAAATATTCCATTTGAGCCGTTGAAACAGGCAAAATTACTTGCAAGCAAGACTTGTTTGCATTTTTTATACAATTTAACGCAAGATTAAACTCGGCATCAGTTGTACCAACTGAAACCTTAACAACGGTATTTTTTAATGATTCAGCAATTGTTCTATAAATTATCTCACACTCTTTATCGCTCTTTAGTGTTGGAAGTTCAATTTCATCTATTTTAAGCATATCAAGTTTTTCTGCAACGCTTAATTTTTCTCTAAAGGTTAAAGAACAATCTTGCTCGCAAATTGCTTTTAGTGTGATGTCTGAAACATAAATTCTTTTCATATAAATTCTCCAAAAGTTTAATTACTAAAATAAAAATCCCCGACTAAAACAGTCAGGGACGATTTTCACCGTGGTACCACCCGAATTGTTGCAAATATCTTGCAACCACTCTTTTGCTTTAACGGGGCATCCGTAAACAACTAGTGAACAATTTAATCGCTAATTGGAAATGTTTTGATAAAAAGCACTACTCAAATAAATTGAGAATATTTAGCAAATTATCTGTTCCCATGACTAAAATTTTAGTAATTATATATATTATATATAAAATTAAAAAATCAGTCAAGCAATTGGCATATTTGCCACACCCTTTTTTCGCATATTTTTGTTAAAAATAAACAAAAAACCCTAACTAGAAAGTTAGGGACGATTTTTGACCGTGGTGCCACCCGAATTGTTGCAATACTTGCAACCACTCTTTTGCTTTAACGGGGACTTCCGTAAACGATTACTTTTGCATTTTCGCCGTTTCCACTCGGGAATGAGTAGTGTAAAATCGTTCGATTGACTTGCACCTTCCGTCAACTCTCTAATCCACAATTTAACACCTGTTTCCGTCATAGTGTTTAATATATTTTTTGGTTATTATACTCTAGACATTTTGTTTTGTCAAGTATTTTATATCACTATTTGATATTTAATAATTTTTTAATATTGTCTGCATAAATATCTTCTTTTTGTCTTTGCGTTAGGTTAATTTTTTCAAATCTTTTTATTTCGCCCACAGCATCCCACATAGGAAAGTCTGTTCCAAAGAAAAACCTTTCATGACCAAGCATATCTATAATAGATTTAGCCTTGTTCTCATCTATAAACATAAGTGATGAACAAGTATCGAAATAAACGTTATCTAAGCCCTTATATAACTCAGCATCATCCCAACATCTATAACCACCAAAGTGTGCACCTATAAAATTGACATTTTTATATTCTTTTGCCATTTTGGTAAGCCTATGCGGTTTAGAAAATTCATACCTATCATCACCTGTATGAAAAAGAATAGGAAGCCTAGAGCCAACCACCCTATAAAACTTTTGAGCATTTTCATCATCGATATAAAACTTTTGAAAGTCAGGGTGAAGTTTTATTCCCTTAAAACCATTTTTAATGCACCAATCAACTTCATCATAAACTTCTTGTTCGGTCATATCTTGATGAAGCGTCATAAAACCGATAAAGTTGTCGTGTTTATCAATTTCGCCTTTTACAAACTCGTTTATTGCACGCACTTGACTTGCTTTTGTAGCACAAGAGTGAACAACAAACTTACTTATACCAGCCTTAAGACCATCTTCTAATAACTGCTCGGTCGTTCCTGCTGGCATTTGCATTTTTATATCATAAAATTCACCAATAGCGTTTGTTGCCTTTTCTGCTATTTTTGCCGGATAAATATGTGCGTGTGCGTCTATAATTTCCATTTTTTCGCCTCTAATTTTTTAACAAATAAGATTTTAACACATAGTCAAAATTTATGCAAGTTTTTAAATGCAAAAAAGGACAAAATATTGCCCTTTTTCTTTTATTTTACATATTTATTTAAGTATGAAATATCAAGCGCCCACTCGCTGACCTTGTTTAACCTTTGATGCTCTAAGTTGGCTTCACCCATAGCCTTTCGCATCTCTACATACGAGCATTTATTAACGGTCATAAAATGATTTTCAGCACGCACGATATCACCTTTTAGTCCTGTATAGCCTATGTGGATAACACTATGACAATCCTTACAAACGGCAATTATATCGGTCAACTTTTGCACCCCGTTTTTATCATCGTATTCCCACACTTCGTGCGCATCAAGAAATTTTGTTTGTTTGCCACAAATAGCACACCTTCCACCTGCCCGTTCTTTAGCATCGGCTTTCAAAAAATCCCACGCTTTTTTAGACAAGATGTTTCTAAGATTACTCTTCCAACACCCATCTGGCACGAGTTCAAAATTTAGTTTATACTTCATCGCTTCCTCTACTCGAGTGGCATATAAAATATATTATTTGATATTCCTTACTCAACTCTTTAATTAAATCTATAGCATTTTTAACTTTTATTTCATCAAGGTTATAAAATGGGTCATCTAAAATTATAAATGGCTTTTCACCCTTAAAAAGCACGTCTGTTAAAGCAAATCTTTTGCAAATTTCAATTAAGTTTTGATAGCCTTTACTATAAAAATCAGTGTCCTTTTCTCCACCTTTTTCTACAACCGATACATTTAAGTCAATGTCAATTTGCGCTTTCATATCGCTACTTGAAATCTTAGAAATATACTTATCTAAACTTTCTTGAAGCGGTGCTCTATACTTTACTTTTAAGTTTTCATCTGCCTTTTTTAAGAGTTCGAGAGTGAGCGAATATACATCAAATTCTTCTTTATATGACTTAAGTTTTTGTTCAAGTTCAGCCTTTGTGCTTTCTAATTCAACTATATTACTTGCAAGGTTTTGATGATAAACTAGGCTTGCCTTTTTACTTGCCAAACGACTTGAAAGTTCATTGTAATTTGCCTGCAACCTATTTAGCGAACTTCTTAAATCGGCTAAGTTTTCGGTATTATCATCTAAATTCATAAACTTATATTTTTCGCCGTCATAATCTTTAATATACTTGTCAATTTCTTCAAGTTTTAACTTAAGTTTTCTATATTCATCGCTCAACGATAAAATACTACTTAAAGCACTAAATCTATCTTGATATTCTCCAATATTAAATCTAGCAATAAAATTATCAATGGTATTTTCAATATCTTTCTCAAGGGCAATAAATTTATTTAGTTCATCTTGCTTTTTTGTTATTATATCTTGATAGTTTGTAGTGCCAACATTTTTGTGTTTGTCTTTTGAAACAAACCAAACTACACCAAACACAGCACCTATAACTATCAATGCTATTGCAACGATATAATTAACAAAAAACATTCCTATTCCCAAAAGAGCAATTATTAATGCAATATATAACATCGTGCTTGGTTGCTTTTTTGCTGGCACAAAAGAAGATTGCATTTGTTTTAAGTTTTCAATATCATTACTTAAAATATCTATATTAGTCTTTGCCGTAATTAAATCGTTGTTGCAAGTGAAATATTTATTAATTTCATCTTGAGTTGTTATATTTCCACCAAGAAGTTTTTTTCTATCTTCCACTTGTCCTGCAAGCACTTGTCTTTCACTACATAACTTATTGTAATTATCTCTTTTGATTTTTAAGGCTTCACGCTCACCAACAGCAGAAACTTTTTCCGTCTTTTCTTTAATTTGTTTGCTTAATAAATTGGCTTCATTTTCCATGACGTCAATCTCTTTTTTTATTTCGCCAAATGTTAGAATTGACTTATTGGTGATTTGAATTTCATTTTCCACATCAATGATAGCACGCTTTGTATCGGCAATAAGCCCTTTATCACCACGAATTTTATATTTTTTTATCTTGCTATCAAGTTTTTCTATAGCACTATCATAATCTTTAGAATCTTCAAGTTCGCAAAGTGAATTATACTTGGCTGTTAAACTAGAGTTGCTTTTAATTTGAAAATCTTTTTGTGAAAAATATGTGGTTGATAAGAAACCTTCTTCATCAATTTCAAATATGCGTCTTCCTAAATTTTCTGTATTATTATATTCTTTACCTGTTTTTGTATCAAATAGTCTAACAGTATCTTCCGATTCTTTTGCGCCAAAAAATCTTTCTATTTTATAAGAGTTATTTCCCCACTCAAACTCAATATATCCACCAAATTTTTCAGTGCTATTCCAAGGGCGATATTTTTTTCTTTCATTTTCAGCGATGCTGTGTTTAGAGCCGTTTAACCCATAAAACATTGCCTTAATAAAGGTGGCAAGAGTGCTTTTTCCCCAACCATTTTCTTTATTTATAGTGTTTAGCCCCTGAGAAAAATCATAACTAAAGTTATTTAGTTTGCCAAAAGAAGAAATGTAACATTTTATAAGTTTCATATTAGAAATCCTCCCCTTTTAGCGCAGAAAGCCCACATTTAATAACCTTGTTTTTTTGTTCTAAAGTCATATTACTTTCCCATACACTGCGAACAAACTCGCCCTTAATTGACTTATCATACTGATAATCTTCTAAACTGATTTTTAGTTCTGTTTTATCATAAACTTTTGCAAAAAAGAAGATTTCGTTTAATCTTGAAGCAAGTGAAAAAGTATCGATTAAAAAATCGATAGAGTGCTGACCTTTTAGGATTACTTTAACCAAACTTTTTGCATCTATTTCGGCTTGTAACTTAGCAATTATATCTTGCGATAGTTGATAAAAGGAGTCATACTCGCTTACATCAAAGGTTTTTGCAAACAATGTTCTTGAAGAAAATTCAATAAATTCCCTTTCAACCTTGCCTTGCTTACAATCTAGCAAAACAAAGCGTTTACTTCCAAGTTCATCAAAGCCACGGCCATCTAGACACCCAGAATAAACGTAATATCCACGCTCATCAATCGGCTCTTT